>NZ_JBSFDA010000021.1:0-87905 GCF_053593675.1 Streptomyces sp. NPDC002156
GGTTGAGGACGAGCGCGTTCAGCGCGATACGGGGGTTCGGGGGCGGAGCCCCCGAGGATGGGAACGGGTAAGGGCGGCGGGGGCGGAAAGAATCCGTCAGCGGCCCGGGCGTACCGTCACGTCGTTGATTTCTGCGTCCCGGGGCAGGTCCAGTGCCAGCAGGATCGTCGATGCCACCGACTCCGGGTCGATCCACTTCGACGGGTCGTACTCCTTGCCCTCCTGCTGATGGACCTTCGCCTGCATGGGGCTCGCCGTGCGCCCGGGATAGACCGTGGTCACCCGCACCCCCGCCCCCCGCTCCTCCTGCCGCAACGAATCCGCCAAGGCCTTCAGCCCGTGCTTGGACGCGGCGTACGCCGACCAGTTCGCACTCGCGTTCAGGCCCGCACCCGAGTTCACGAAGATCACCTGTCCCTGGGAGAGGCGAAGTTGGGGCAGGAGGTGCCGGGTCAGTTCGGCGGGGGCGATCAGGTTGACGTTGAGCTGGTGGCGCCAGGTTTTGGGGGTCAGGTCGCCCACCGGGCCCAGGTCCACCACGCCCGCGATGTGCAGCAGGGAGTCCACCCGGTCAGGCAGCGACTGGTGCGAGAACGCCCAGGACAGGCGATCCGGGTCCGACAGGTCACCCACCAGGGTTCGAGCCCCGGGGAACTCCGCCGCCAACTCCTTCGCCCGCCCCGCGTCACGCGCGTGCAGCACGAGTTCGTCCCCGCGCGCGTGCAGCCGCCGCGCGACCGCCGCCCCGATGCCCGACCCCGCCCCGGTGATCACATGTGTAGCCATGCCCGCCATGCTCGCATCACACCGTGCCCGCCGACTCCTCCAGGTACGCCAGCGCCCCCACCGGCTCCTCCGCGAAGAACACCAGGTCGGTGAGCGGTCGGGGCAGGAAACCCTCGGTCTCCATGCGGCGGAACTGTTCCTTCAGGCCGTCGTAGAAGCCCGCGGTGTTCAGCAGGACCACCGGCTTGTCCGTCTTGCCGTGCTTCTTCAGCTCCAGGATCTCCGTGGCCTCGTCGAGCGTCCCGGTCCCGCCGACCATGATCACGACCGCGTCGGCCTTCTCCAGCAGGAGCCGCTTGCGTTCAGCGAGGTCCCCCGCGATCACCATTTCGTCCGCGCCCGGACGGGCCTTCGCCGCGAGGAAGTCCACCGAGACGCCCAGCAGCCGGCCGCCCGCCTCCTGGACCCCGTCCGCGACCACCTTCATCAGACCGACGTCCGAGCCGCCCCAGACCAGGGTGTGCCCGCCCTTGCCCAGCAGTTTCGCGAACTCCCGCGCGGGGCGCGTGTAGCGGTCGTCCAGGTCGGCGGCGGAGAGGAAGACACAGATGTTCATGCCGTCACCGTACGCGGGAGGAGCATGGTCGTTCAGGGAACAATCCGGGCTTCCCGAACGCTCTTCGGGTATGGCTGAAGGACACACGATCACCATCGAGCAGACCGACGACCGCGTACGGGTCGTCCACGGCGGTGAGGTGCTCGCCGAGAGCGAGCGGGCCCTCGTCCTGCGTGAGACCGGTTGTCCCCCGCGCTACTACCTCCCCGCGGAGGACGTCCGCCTCGACCTGCTGACCCCCTCCGAGACCCACACGTACTGCCCCTTCAAGGGCACGGCGTCCTACTGGTCCCTCCCGGACGCCGCCGACCTCGTCTGGGCGTACCCCGAGCCGAAGCCCGAGGTGGCCCGGATCAAGGACCACCTCTGCTTCTACGAGGTGGAGACCGTCTAGGCCCCCGAGCCCTGCGAAGAACGGAACGAGAGGGGATTCACGCGGGCGAAGCCGGCACGTCCTGGGTGCGGGGTGATTCCGGCTCGGAGACGGGGTCGGGCAGGACCCTGCGGGCCCGGACCGGGGAGAGGAAGACGGGCAGGAAGGCCGTCGACACGAACACGCCACCCACCCACAACGTGGCCTGGACGCCCACGAGTTCGCCGAGCACACCGGAGATCGCGGCACCGACCGCCAGGGCGCCCGTCAGCAGGAACCGGAAGGTCGCGTTCATCCGGCCGAGCAGCGAGCCGGGGGTCATCCGCTGCCGCAGGCTGACTCCGAGCACGTTGTCCACGCCCACCTTGAACATGGCCAAACACCAGCCCGCACCCGCGAGATACAGCCACGGGCCCCGGTCCACCAGCGGCACGAGCAGACCCGCCGGGGCCAGACAGAGCCCGGCCAGCCCGAGCGTACGGCCGAATCCCAGCCGGGCCGCGATGGGCCGCGCACTGCGGGCGCCGATCAGCAGACCGATCCCGCCGGCTCCCCAGAACAGGCCCAACGCGGCCCCGGGCAGGTCGAGTTCGCGGACGAACCAGATGGGCAGCATGGTGTTGATGACGGACGAGCCGAGGTTGGCGAGGGCCGCGGTGAGCACCAGCGCCCGCAGCTCCCGGTTGCCGAAGACATGCCGTACGCCCTCGGCGATCTGGGCGCGCAGCCGGTTGCCCGCACCGGCCTTCGCCGGGGCGGCCGGCGGGGTGCGCCGGATCGCGACGAGGCCGAGGCCGGAGCCCAGATACGTGCCGGCCGAGACCAGTACGGCCACGGGTGCGGTGAGCAGCGAGACGAGCCCACCGCCCGCGCCGCGGCCCAGGACGTTGCCTGCCGCGATGAGCGTGTTGATGTCGGCGTTGGCCTGAACGAGCGCCTCCTTGCCGACCAGTTGGGGCAGCACGCTCTGTGAACCCACGTCGAAGAACACCGTCGCACAGCCATTGAGCAGGACGACCGCGTAGAGCTGGCCGAGAGTGAGCGCGTCCAGCCACCAGGCCAGCGGCACCGAGGCGTAGAGCGCGGCGCGGCACAGGTCGGCGGCGATCAGCACCCGGCGGTGGCTGAGCCGGTCCACCCAGGCGCCGGCCGGCAGGCCGATGACCAGGAAGGCGATGGTGCTCAGGGTGGCGAGGGCGCCGACCTGGCCGGGTCCGGCGTCCAGCGCGGCCACGGCGACCAGGGGTACGGCGACATAACTGACGTTGCTGCCCAGCTGACTGAGCGCGGATGCGGTGAACAGCGTGCGGAAATCGGCCGTCCGCCATGGGGAGTCGGGTCGCATGATCCGTTCGTCCGGTGGGATCGAGTGAAGGAGGAAAAAAGGGCGCACGGCGGAGCAGGTGGGGGTCCGGGTAGCTACCGGCGCGGCGTGTTCGGCCGTGGCACCTGCCGTCGTACGGCCCGGCCGGTCGGCGGATCCGATGCGCTCCAGAAGAAAGGTGCAATTCCGCGCCGTCTTGGCCGGAAAACACCCGCCAGAAGATTGTTCACGCTTGCCCCCGTTCCGCTTGTTCCTCTTCGACGTGGCCGAAGAGGACTCCTGGAGGATGACGCCGGAACCGGTCCGCTTCCCAGGTTCCCGACGCCATTTCATCGACTGTTCACAGTACTTGGCCGGGCGGTGCAGCATACTTTCGAGGTGCCCGTTCGACCGACGGACACTACCTGGTCGGTGCGGTCCGAGTGCAAGGGTCTCTTCCGCGTGTCACGGGCAAGCGGGAAACGGAATTGTGGCGAATTTGCCGTCGAATTCGAGTACGACGTCGACCGAGCAGGCCGACAAGGCCTACATACGGCGTATTCCGATTCTCGACAAAGAACCCCATGTCAAGGGTATTGCGGTGGCGCGGACCCGAATTCAGGAATGGGCGCCGGACACGGACTCCATGCAGAGCCTGTGATCGGCGGCTTCCTGGTCGAGCAGGGCTACGATCTGGGGCCCGTGACCCGGGAGTTGGCGGCCATGGAGCGCTCTGCCCGTGATTTCGGGGTGAGTTGGGCGCCGATGAGCATGTTCTACCTCGAAGGCGGCGGCGACCGCGAGATCCGGCTCGGCTTCGGCAACCTCGCTCCCGACGCGATTCGGGAAGGCATCACCAGGCTGGCACGCTTCGTCGCGGACACTCCCCGCGAGAGACCCGAACCATCCGAAGGACAGGCATGAGCGTTTCCGAGACCCCCGCTTCCAAGGCAGCAACTTCTCAGGCCACAGGCGCAGTTGACGGCGCCGCAGCCGCCGCCGTGGTCGTCGACGGCTACTCCGCCGGCAACTTCTACCCGGCCGCCTTCACCGCTCTCGGCGCGCGCGTGATCCACGCGCAGACCACGGCGGAGCTGATCCCGACGATGCTCGCGCCCGACCTGACGGCGTACGAGCAGAACCTCGTCAGCACCGACGAGACCGAGCTGGCCGGGCTGTTGCGCGCCCACGCCCCGGTCGCCGTGGTGCCCGGCCAGGAGTCCGCCGTACAGGCCGCCGACCGGCTCAGCGAGGCGCTCGGGGTGAAGTCCAACGGCACCGCACTGTCGGCGGCCCGCCGGGACAAGTACGAGATGATCGAGGCGCTGCGCCGGGCGGGGGTGCGCTGTGCCGACCAGTTCAAGAGCGACGACGCCTCACTGATCGTCAAGTGGGCGGAGGACCAGGGGCGTTGGCCGGTGGTCGTGAAGCCCCTGGACTCAGCGGGCTCGGACGCGGTGTTCGTCTGTCAGGACGCCGCCGAGACCCGTACCGCCGCCGAGAGTGTGCTCGCCGGGCGGACCATCTTCGGCAACGCCAACACCGAGGCGCTGGTCCAGTCGTACCTCAAGGGCACCGAGTACATCGTCGACACGGTCAGCGCCGACGGTCACCAGTATGTGTGCGGGGTCTGGGAGTACGAGAAGACGCTGCTGCCGACCGGCCGCAACATCTACAACCGGGACATCCTGGTGGCCCCGGACGCCGACCCCGTACCGGCCCTGATCGCCTATGTCACCGAGGTCCTCGCGGCCCTCGACGTGCGCTGGGGGCCGACGCACGCGGAGGTCATCGTCACGGACGAGGGCCCGGTGCTGGTGGAGATCGCCACCCGTCTCAACGGCAATCTGAACCCGGCCTTCCAGGACCTGTGTCTCGGCCACAACCAGGCGGGGCTGTCCGCGCTGGCGTACGTCCGCCCGGCGGAGTTCGTCGAGCGGTACGGCGACGGGGTGTACCGAAAGCTCCAGTCCGCCTACACCTACAACGCGCCCACCGTCCTGGACGGCGTCGTGTCGGCCGTGGACCAGGAGACGGTGGCGGCGATCGACGCGCTGCCGAGCACGGTCGTCACCGCGGTCAAGTACCGGCCCGGGTCCCGGATCCGGCCCACGAACGACCTGATGACGGCCGCCCTGCGGATCTATCTGACCTCCCCCGACGACACCCTGCTCGACGCCGACTACGAGAGGGCGCGCGCCCTCAAGGACGCGGTCTACCAAGTGAACTGACCCGACCGGAGCCTCTCCGACTTCGACGCGGCCTGGTTCGGTCAGCACCACACGCCTGGTTGGAGGTTGGCCGGCGCATCCCAGACGCCGGTGCACACCGCGGCGGACGCGCGGGCCGCGGTGTCCTGGGCTTCCGGATCGGCGTGCAGGTCATGACCGAGGAGACGGAGGTCGTCCTCGTGTGCGTCGGTGACGCGGACGGCACCCCGAAGTACGCGGGGTACGCCTTCGGCAACGACCCGCGGGCGTGGCGCCGTATGTCTCCCTGGGTTCGCCACGCACGGGGTGACGCTGTCCCATCCCCTGCACTGGGGATGAGGTCCGGCTCGTTCAGGACACGCCCGCCGTGACCCTCGTCGTCGTGGCGATCGTCGCCGAGCCCACGACGCGTGTGCCGTCGTACAGGACGATCGCCTGGCCCGGTGCCACCCCGCGCACGGGCTCGGTGAACGTGACCTCCAGGGTGCCGTCGACGAGTTCGGCGGTCACCTCGGTCTCGCCGCCGTGGGCACGCAGCTGGGCCGTGTAGGTGCCGGGGCCGGTGGGGGCCGCTCCGCACCAGCGGGGCCTGATCGCGGTGAGGGCGTCGACGTCGAGGGAGGCGGCCGGGCCGACCGTGACCGTGTTGTCTACCGGGGAGATGTCGAGGACGTAGCGCGGCTTGCCGTCGGCGGCCGGGGTGCCGATGCGCAGGCCCTTGCGCTGGCCGATGGTGAAGCCGTACGCGCCCTCGTGGGTGCCGACGACCGCGCCGGACTCGTCGACGATGTCGCCCTCGGCCTTGCCCAGGCGGTTGGCCAGAAAGCCCTGGGTGTCGCCGTCGGCGATGAAGCAGATGTCGTGCGAGTCGGGCTTCTTGGCGACCGCGAGACCGCGCCGCTCGGCCTCCGCGCGGATCTCGTCCTTCGTGGTGAGGGTGTCACCGAGGGGGAACATCGCGTGGGCGAGCTGACGGTCGTCGAGAACGCCGAGGACGTACGACTGGTCCTTGGCCATGTCCGAGGCGCGGTGCAGCTCGCGGGTGCCGTCGGCCAGGGTGACGACCTGCGCGTAGTGGCCGGTGCAGACCGCGTCGAAGCCGAGGGCGAGGGCCTTGTCGAGGAGCGCGGCGAACTTGATCTTCTCGTTGCAGCGCAGGCAGGGGTTCGGGGTGCGGCCCGCCTCGTACTCGGCGACGAAGTCGTCCACCACGTCCTCGCGGAAGCGCTCGGCGAGGTCCCAGACGTAGAAGGGGATGCCGATGACGTCGGCCGCGCGGCGGGCGTCGCGGGAGTCCTCGATGGTGCAACAGCCACGCGCGCCCGTGCGGAACGATTGGGGGTTCGCGGACAGGGCGAGATGGACGCCGGTGACGTCATGGCCGGATTCCGCCGCCCGGGCGGCGGCTACGGCGGAGTCCACGCCGCCGGACATGGCGGCCAGTACGCGGAGGGGCTGCTGCGAGGTGTGAGTCATAACCCTTCCAGGGTACGGGGCGCCGGGAACCGGGGCGCGCGAGTATCCGTTGGGATCACATGGAGGAAACACAGGCTCGTCGCGACACCGGCCACGGCCTTCCACAGGACGTTCCCCGGCAGTCGCGCGGCGAGGGCCACCGGAGAGCTGCTCCGAAGGACGGCGACCGGCGGATCGGGCGGCGGGCCCTGCTCATCGGCGGCGCGGTCGCCGCCGTCGCCACGGGCGTGCTCGCGCGGGACGAGCTGGGGCGCATGTGGTGGCGGATGCCCGGGATGGCGAAGCCGCGCAAGGAGGGCGAGGTCGACTACACGGGGGCGCGCTGGGTGGCGGCCTCCTCGGCGAACTGGCGGATGGCGGACCGGCCCGACGACTACGCCGTGGACCGGGTGATCATCCATGTCACCCAGGGCAGCTTCGACAGCGCGGTGAAGGTCTTCCAGAACCCGGCGCACGGGGCCGCGGCGCACTACATCGTCCGCAAGGACGGGCACGTCACCCAGATGATCCGCGAGCTGGACGTGGCGTTCCACGCGGGCAACCGGGAGTTCAACGAGCGGAGCGTCGGCATCGAGCACGAGGGCTTCGTGGACAAGCCCGAGGACTTCACAGACGCGATGTACGCGGCCTCGGCGCGGCTGACGGCGAGGGTCTGCGCGCGGTACGGCATACCCGTCGACCGGGAGCACATCATCGGGCACGTGGAGGTGCCGGGCACAGACCACACCGACCCGGGGAAGGGCTGGGACTGGGACAAGTACCTGGGGCTCGTCGCCCGGGCGAGCACTGCGCTCACCCAGCAATCAGCGTGACACACATCACACACCTCGGATCATGAGCCTTTGATGAGAGCGGGCCGCCCGAACTGTCCCGCCCGCCGATCCTGACCTGCGGGACACCAACTCGCCTTTTCTCTCATGGAGTTGAGGTCGGGAGAGGCGACTTCAGGTTCCACAGGCTTTCATCGGGTTTCCTAAGTTCGCCTCAGTCTTTACACAGTCCTTAGCTCAAAGCTCCGCAGCCATGACCCAAACAAACGATCCCCTCGACTCGACGGGACAGCAGAGCAAGGGTGCCCACGCGAAGCGCGACCGGGCGGGCAAGGGCGAACACTCGCACGAGAGCAGGAGCCGGTCGGGCAAGGGCCTGCACCGGCGGAAGTTCCTCGGCGGCATGGCCGGGGTCGGGTTCGCGGCCGTCGGCGCGGCGACGGGGACGTTCGCCCTGCTGACCGACGGCAACACCTTCAAGGCCTCCGCGGCCGACACCACCCTGAACATCCCGGACCTGCTGGAGGGCACCACCGCCGACGGCACGACGACCTTCACCCTGACCGCGCAGACCGGCACGGCGGAGGTGATCAGCGGTGTCACGAGTACGACGGCCGGCTACAACGGGTCGCTCCTCGGCCCGACCATGAAGTGGACCAACGGCAGCACGGTCCTGCTGAACATCACCAACAACCTGGGCGACGACACCAGCGTCCACTTCCACGGCGCGCACATCCCGCCCAAGATGGACGGCGGCCCGCAGAACGCCTTCGCCGACGGTGAGACCTGGTCGCCGACCTTCGAGATCAAGGACGAGGCCAAGACCCTCTGGTACCACCCGCACGCCCTGGGCACCACGGCCGAGCAGGTCGTCCACGGTCTGGCCGGGATGATCATCGTCGAGGACGACTCGGACGCCTCGGCCGCGCTGCCGAGCGAGTACGGCGTCGACGACATCCCGCTCATCCTGCAGTGTCTGGCGGTCGACACCAGCGGTGACATCAAGTACAACATCACCGGCTACCTCAGCTCCGGCCTCACCTATCCGGTGCTCTGCAACGGCACCAACGTCGACGCGACCACCCTGGGCTTCACCGCCACCAAGAAGCGCACCCGCTTCCGCGTCCTGAACGCCTCCCCCTCCGACATCCTGACCCTGCAGCGCAGCGACGGCGGCACGCTCACCCAGATCGCCACCGACCAGGGCTATCTCACCGAGGCCACCGAGGTGACCTCGATCCGGCTGGTGGCGGGCGCCCGCGCCGAGTTCGTCCTCGACCTCGACGCGGCGGTCACGCTCCAGACGGTGGTCACCACGGGCTGGATCCGGGGCGGCAGCGGGACGTACGACTTCCTGACCGTCACGCCGGACGCCTCCGACACCCCGGACGACCTGCCGAGCAGCCTCAACACGATCACCCGGTACGACACGACCGACTTCGCCGCCCGCACGATCACCCTCGGGCAGAGCGGGCAGCTGATGACGATCAACGGCTCCGCGGGCACGACCATGGACTCGATGGCCACGATCATGACGACCCTCGACGCCGAGGAGATCTGGACGATCACCAACAGCACGCAGCTGGAGCACTCCTTCCATCTGCACGACGTGCCGTTCCAGCTGATCGAGATCAACGGCGAGGAACCCACCGGCGTCGACCTCGGCTGGTTCGACACCTACGAGGTGGTCGGCGGTGGCTCCATCAAGATCGCGATGAAGTTCACGGACTTCACCGACGACACGTACATGTACATGCTCCACTGCCATCTGCTGCAGCACGAGGACGAGGGCATGATGGCGGCCCTCATGGTGATGGACAGCTAGCACCTTCCCGCCTCCCCTGGGACGGTTGCCGCCGGCAGTGGAAGTGCCGGCGGCAACCTGCTGCGGAAGGTAGACGAGCAGCGCGACACTGTCGACAGTCAGCGCAGATATTGAGCGAGATCTCTGGAATTCAGTCCGAGTGTCGACACTCACCCGGACCGTGTGACGAATTTACTGATGATCCGTCAGTTTCCTTGGGCTGTGGGGCAGTTGGGTTCATGCTGTGATCCATGTCAGCCCCCACATACACATCCAGACGCAGGCTCGCGGCCGTCGCCGTGGCGGCCTCCGCGCTCCTCGGCCAGTTACTGACCGGCACGGCCACCGCGGCCGTCCCCGCCGCCACCACCTCGTCCATAGCCTGGCAGCCCTGCGAATCCCCGTCCGGCGAGGGCGAGTTCGAGTGCGGGACCCTCACGGTCCCGGTGGACTGGCAGCACCCGGACGGCACGACCGTCGAGCTGGCCCTCGCCCGGCACCGGGCCACCGACCCCGACCGGCGGATCGGCTCGCTGCTGCTCAACCCGGGCGGCCCCGGCCAGTCCGGGGTGAGCCTCGCCCTGAGCGCGCCGTTCTCCTTCTCCCCCGAACTGGCCGCCCGTTTCGACTTCGTGGGCTTCGACCCGCGCGGTATCGGCGGCAGCGCGGAGATGCGCTGCGACAAGGAGATGGTGACCGCGCGGCGGGCCGCGCTGAGCCCGACGGACGAGGCCTCGTTCCAGACCCTCCGTGAGGCCAACCGCGCCCTCGCCGACAACTGCCGCGAGGTGTCGGGACCGCTCGCCGACCACATGGACACGGGGAGCGTCGCCCGGGACATGGACGCGATCCGCGCGGCTCTCGGCGAGCGGCGGATCAGCTACTGGGGCGGCTCGTACGGCACGCTGATCGGCCAGCAGTACGCCGAACTGTTCCCGCACCGGGTCCGCGCGATGGTGCTGGACTCGAACATGGACCACAGCCTGGGCGCGTGGGGCATCCTCAAGACCCGTACGGAGACCCTGGAGGCCTCGTTCGGCCTGTTCGCCGACTGGTGCGAGCGCACGCCGAGTTGCGATCTGTACGGCCAGGACGTACGCGCCCTCTTCGCGGCGTACTACGACGCGGCCGAGGAGGGCCGTCTGATCTACACCCTCTCGAACCGGCCCTTCCCCACCTCGACGCTGCTGAGCTCCGCCTACAGCTACATGTACGACCCGGACGACTGGTCCACGTTCGCCTTCATCCTCTCGAAGATGACCGTGGTGACCGAGGCCCCGGCGGCGACGACCACGGACACGAAGGCGGCCACGGCGGCGGCCGGTACCCCGGTGGCGTTCACCTACGACCCGGTCCTGTGCCAGGACTTCGACCTGGACGTTCCCTCGTACGCGACGACGGCCCGGTACAAGGCGGAGTTGGCCCGGATCGCGCCCCTCACCCGGGTGGCGTCGCTCGGCTGGTCCTACATGACCAGCTGCCAGAACTGGACGGACCAGGTGGCCAACCCGCAGCACCCGCTCCGCGTGAACGGCACCCCACCGATCCTCCTCACCAACAGCCGCTACGACGTGGCCACCCCGCACGCCTGGGCGACGAACGCGGCCCGCCAGATGGGCCGGGAGGCCCGCCTCCTGACATACGACGGCGTCGGCCACATCACGTACTGGCGCAGCCCATGCATGCGGGAGGCGACCGACACCTACCTGACGACCCTGACACCCCCGGCACCGAACACCCACTGCCCGGCAATCTGGCCGGGCAGCAGCGAGGCGGCGGCAAGCCAACTGGCGCCTGGCGCGGCCCTGGTGAACCCGATACCGAACCTGAACTGAGCCGCGCCCCAAAGGGGCGCGGGGAACTGCGCGACAAGCCCCCACCGGCCCGCGGACAAAGAAACCGCCTGTCCAGCGGAGCGCTCAGCTCAAACCGGCCGCACGAGCCCGCTCCACCGCAGGCCCAATCACCTTCGCCACCGCCTCCACGTCCGCCTGCGTGGAGGTATGGCCGAAGGAAAACCGAAGCGTGCCCCGAGCCAGGTCGGGATCCGTCCCGGTGGCCAGAAGCACATGGCTCGGCTGCGCCACCCCTGCCGTACAGGCGGACCCGGTGGAGCACTCGATGCCCTGCGCGTCCAGAAGCAGCAGCAACGAGTCGCCCTCACAGCCGGGAAACGTGAAGTGCGCGTTGGCGGGGAGCCGGTCCACCGGATCGCCGCCCAGGATCGCGTCCGGCACCACCCGCCGCACCTCCTCGACCAGCGAGTCCCGCAGCGCGCCGATCTCGTGCGCGAACCACTCCTGCTGCTCGGCGGCGATCCGCCCGGCCACCGCGAAGGAGGCGACGGCCGGCACATCGAGGGTCCCGGACCGTACGTGCCGCTCCTGACCGCCACCGTGCAGCACCGGTACGGGGCTGTACTCACGGCCGAGCAGCAGCGCGCCGATGCCGTACGGGCCGCCGACCTTGTGGCCGGAGACGGTCATCGCGGCGAGCCCGGAGTCGGCGAAGGAGACGGGCACCTGGCCGAAGGCCTGTACGGCGTCGGCGTGCAGGGGGACGCCGAACTCGGCTGCCACGTCGGCGAGTTCACGGACCGGCATGATGGTGCCGATCTCGTTGTTGGCCCACATGACCGTGGCCAGGGCGACATCGTCGGGGTTGCGGGCGATGGCCTCGCGCAGGGCGTCGGGGTGGACGCGGCCGTACGCGTCGACGGGGAGGTACTCGACGTCGGCGCCCTCGTGCTCGCCGAGCCAGTGCACGGCGTCGAGGACGGCGTGGTGCTCGACGGGGCTGGCGAGGACGCGCGTACGGGCCGGGTCGGCGTCGCGGCGGGCCCAGTACAGGCCCTTGACGGCGAGGTTGTCGGCCTCGGTGCCGCCGGAGGTGAACACGACCTCGCTGGGCCGGGCGCCGAGCGACTCGGCGAGCGTCTCGCGGGCCTCCTCGACCGTACGCCTCGCTCTGCGGCCGGCCGCGTGGAGTGCGGAGGCGTTACCGGTGACGCCCAGCGTCGCGGTCATTGCCTCGACCGCCTCCGGAAGCATCGGGGTGGTCGCGGCGTGGTCGAGGTATGCCATGGTGTCGTGATTCTACGGCGCCCCGCCGGCGGGGAAACTGGTGGACCCCGGTCAGAAGCTCCATGAGACGGTGTGGTCGAGCTGCATGAGGGTGACGAGCACGACCAGGTCGGCGATGCCGAGACCGAGGCCGAGGATCGCCCGGCCACGCCGCTGCGTACCGCGCCAGAGGGCGACGACGGCCAGGACGATGGCGACGGGGCCGAGGAAGATGTTGAGGACCAGCAGGCCCAGCAGCCCGAGGACGAAGGACGCGACGGCCATGCCGTCGGCGTCGCGGGGGCCGGTGTGCTCGGTACGGCCGGTGGCCGATGCGGTGAGTTGCATGGTGATCAGCTCCGACGGGCGAGGCGCTCACGGAGCGCGAAGATGCCGAGCCAGACGGCGATGCCGGCGGCGGCCAGGACGGCGAACGAGACCGGGACGTGGGCGACGGTGCCCAGCACCATGCCCAGCAGCAGAAGGACAGCCACGAGGAAGAACATGGGAGGAGTTCCCTTTCGTTACAGTTCAGTGAACGCTTGTAGTAACACTTGTTCACTGACTCCTGAGTCTAGCGCGCCGCCCGGCTTTTCAATTACAGAGAACAGTTGTTAACTGCATGGCATGAGTCACACTCTCGGCATCCGACAGGCCCAGAAGCAGAAGACCCGGCAGGCACTCCTGGACGCGGCGCTCGCCCTGCTGGAGGACCAGAGCCTGAGCAGCCTCGGTCTGCGCGAGGTCACGCGCGCCGTCGGAGTCGCCCCGACCGCCTTCTACCGCCACTTCCGCTCCACGGCCGACCTGGGCGTCGCCCTCGTCGAAGAGGCGCTCGGCAGCCTGCACCCGATGATCGCCACGACGGTGTCCGGGTCGGGCGACAGCGAGGACCGCATAGTCCGCGCGGTCGACCTGATCGCCCGTCACGTCCAGACGCAGCCCGCCCACGTCCGCTTCATCGCGCGCGAGCGGCACGGCGGGGTCCAGCCGGTCCGCGAGGCCATCCGCGACCAACTGGCCCGCTTCGCCGAGGAAGTTCGGGACGCGCTCGCGGAACAGCCCGAGTCGGCGGGCTGGACGGAGGAGGACCTGCTGATGCTGGCGGGCCTGTACGTCGACCAGATGCTGATGACGGCGTCGCAGTTCCTGGAGACCCTGGACGCCCCGGAGGCGCAGCGCGACCAGGTGGCCCAGGTGGCCACGCGGCGGATGCGGTTGATCGCCATCGGGCGTCGGCACTGGCTGGGATGAAGTGTCGTAGTGAGCTGCGGGCCGGTGGGGGCTTGTCGCGCCCACGCGGCGGAGCCGCATATGGACACAGCCCCGCGCCCCTAAAAGCAGGACGCGGCGCGCCCGTCGATTCGAGCGCGCCGCCTCATGTCGTACCCGTATCCCCTACGGCGTGTCAGCCCTGCTGCTGGGCCTGCTGGCCCTGGCCGCCGCCCGGGCCACCGCCGCAGCCACCACCGCCTCCCTGACCGCCACCACCGCCGGGGCCGCCCGACGGCATGCCCGAGGGGGCGCCGGACGGGGCCGCGCCGGTCGGCGCACCTGATGGGGCTCCTGACGCACCGTCGGTCGGGGCGCCTGACGGGGCGCCGCTGGGGGCGCCCGAGGGGGCACCGGACGGGACCTGGCAACTCTGGCTGGACGTGCCGGAGTTGCCGCTGGTCGAGGTCGACGAGTCACCCGAACCGCAGGCGGTGAGGACCAACGGGGACAGCGCCAGCAGGGCAACGGCGGGGACGAGACGCACACGCTTCATGAGAAACAACTCCAGGAAAGATGAGGGAGTTTCGAGGCGGGCATCGAATCAACGGCACCTAGCGCTTCCTTGGGCCCGCCCTGTTCCCTGCCTGTGCGTCAGGCAAAGCGCCCCTATAGGAACGGCTCTGACCTGGTCTTTCTCCTCAACGGTCAAACTACCCGCTGGTACAGGGCCGTGACAGAAGCATGAGATCGCCGCCCCTGTGTGGCGGGGGTCACGTCCAGGGGAAAACCCGTGGGCCCGCTCGGGCGTCTAGCCGGTGTGAGATCAGTGAGGGCAGCAGCGCTGCATCGGGTGGACGAGGAGCGTCTCGTGCGGCTGGTGGCCAAGGGCGACCGGCGCGCTTTCGAGGAGTTGTACCGGCGTACGTCGCCGTGGCTGGCGGTGCGGTTGCGCCGCCGGTGTGCGGACGAGCAGATCGTCGCCGAGGTCATGCAGGAGACCTACCTGGCGGTGTGGCGCGCGGCGGGTGCGTTCGCGGGGGCCGCGGTCGGTGGGACGGCCGTCGGCTGGCTGTGGACGATCGCGGCGCGCCGGCTGGTCGACGCGTTCCGGCGCCGGGCCCACCACGCGGAGCCGCCGCCTGCCGCCGCCGGGCCCGAAGTGGCGCCCGCCGCCGAGGAGTTGGCGCTCGCGGAGACCGTCGGCGGTGATGTCGGGGACGCACTGCGGTGCCTCGCGCCGGAGTTGAGACAGGTACTGCAGGCCATGGTGCTGGACGGGCTGTCCGTCAGGGAGACCGCGGTCCTGCTCGGGCTGCCCGAGGGCACGGTCAAGACCCGTGCCCGCCGGGCCCGGATCGCGATGCGGAGGGCGCTGGCATGAGTGGGGACAGTGTGGAACACGCGTCGGCGCGGATCATCGAGGGGTACGCACACGGCGGCACCGACCTCGCCGCCGACGAAGTGTGGGCCGTGGAGGCCCACTTGGAGACGTGCCGGGAGTGCCGTGACCGGCTCTCCGCCGCTGTCGGTGCCGGGGTGCCCGCCGTGGCGTCGCTGGTCGGCAGCGTGTGGTCCGGCCTCGAACCGCAGTTGGCGGCCACCGCCCCGATGCCGCGCGGGCGGCGCTGGTCGGGGCGGCTGTCGCGGTGGATGACGCCCACGATGGTGCCGTGGCTGGCCATGGTCGTGGCCGTGACACTGCTGGCCCTGCTGCTCGACCTCGGCGACAGCGGCTCGGGTTCCGGTGATGTCTCGCTGGTGCTGCTGCTCGCGCCCGTCCTGCCCGTGCTCGGCGTCGCGGCGTCCTGGTCGCGCGGTCTCGACCCGGCGTACGAACTGACCGCCTCGGTGCCCAGGGCGGGGCTCCAACTGGTGCTGCGGCGCACCGCGTCGGTGCTCGGCGTGGTCGTGCCCGCGCTGCTGGTGGGCGGGTGGGTGACGGGGGTGATGGTGGCCCAGTGGCTGCTGCCCTGTCTGGCGTTCACGGCGACGACCCTGGCGCTCGGCGGTGTCGTCGGGGTGACCCGGGCCGCCGTCGCGCTGGCCGCCGTATGGGCCGCCGTGGTCGTGGCACCGACCCTGGCCGCCGGCCGTACGGCTCTCGCTCTGCGGGCGGACGGTCTGCCCGTGTGGGGGCTGCTCCTCGTACTCGGCATCGGTGTCGTGATCGCCCGCAGAGGCGCGTACTCCGTGCTGGGAGCCCATCGATGACCAGACCGATGACCAAAACAACGAACAACAGAAAGGCAGGACCGCCCATGCCCTCCGCCGTGAGCGCGGCCGACATCGCGCCGACCGCCTACGCCTGGGAGATCCTGGCGACCGGGCTGAAGGTCAGGGTCGGCAGGAAGCGGATGGCCGTCGACGGCCTCGATCTGTCGCTGGGCACCGGTGTCCACGGTCTCCTCGGTCCCAACGGGGCGGGCAAGACCACCCTAATCCGGACGCTGGCGACCGTGCTGCGCCCCACGGAGGGCACCCTGGAGCTGCTCGGCGAGTCCGTGGGCGGTGTGGCCGGCATGGGTGAGCACCGTGCGCTGCGCCGTCGGATCGGCTATCTGCCGCAGGAGTTCGGCTACTACAAGCGCTTCACCGTGCGCGAGTTCGTCGAGTACATGGCGTGGCTGAAGGAGGTGCCGAAGGCGGAGATCCCCGGGGCGGTGCAGCGTGCCGTGGAGCGCGTGGGCCTCGCGGACCGTGCCGACGAGCGGATGAAGGCGCTGTCGGGCGGCATGGTCCGGCGGGTCGGTATCGCCCAGGCCATCGTCAACGACCCGACGATCCTGCTGCTCGACGAGCCGACGGTCGGCCTGGACCCGGCGCAGCGGCTCCGATTCCGGGAGCTGCTCCAGGAGTTGGGCACGGACACCTGCGTGCTCGTGTCCACCCACCTGGTCGAGGACGTCGCCGCCGCCTGCACCGACGTGGTGGTCTTCGCCGAGGGGCGGCTGGTCTTCCAGGGCCCGCCGGACGAGCTGGCCTCGATGGGCGGCCCGGAGCACCCGGGCGACAGCCCCCTGGAGCGCGGCTATTCGGCGCTGCTCCTCAACCCCGAGCAGGGAAGGGGCACTTGGTGAACACGCGTGTGCTGCGTATCGAGTTGAGGCGTTCCGTCGCCCCCTGGGCCGGTCTCGTGGTGCTGACGACCGCGCTGGCGTTCCTGTATCTGCTGAACGGCGCCTGGTGGTGGGGCACCACGGCGTGGACGGCCCAGTGGACGTCGCTGGCCATGTGGACCCGCTCCCTGCTGTTCTACCTGTGGCCGGTCGCCGTCGGGCTCGGCGCGCTGCAGGGTCTGCGCGACCACCGCTCGAAGATGTCCGAGCTGCTGACGAGCACCCCGCGGCCCGCCCGGCACCGCGCGGCCCTGCTGGCGGGCACGACGGCGCTCACACTGGCCTCGGCCTTCGCGCTCCTCGTCCTCGTGGGCGGGGTCCAGGTGCTCGCCCACACCGAGTACACGCACCTCGGCTGGCTGCCGATCTCGCTGGTCGGGGCAGGCTTCCTCGTCGCCGGTGCAGTGCTCGGTATGGGCGCCGGGCGGGCCGTGCCGTCCGCGCTCACGCCGCCCGCGCTGGCCATGACCGCCTTCGTGTTCACGGCCCTCATGCACATGTCGCTGGGCCGGACGGACACGCCCACGGCGGACGGGTTCACGATCACTGAGCCGAACCGGATCTCGCTGCTGTCACCGGAGGTGGAAGAGGTACGCAGCGTGATCATCACGCTCTCCGCCTCCGTACACATCGGGCAGACCGTCTGGCTGCTCGGCATGGCCGCGACCGGCTTCGCGCTGCTGGTCGCCGTCACCCCGCGCGCCCGGCTGACCGCCCTGACGCCCGTCCTGGCGAGCGCGGCGATCGCCCTGCTCGTCCTGCCCTCCGACCCGCGCCGGATGTACGTGGTCGACAAGGCGGCCGCCGAGTCGGTGTGCGACGGCCCGGTGTGCGTGACGAAGGCGCACCAGGACCGGCTCGCCGGCCTGGCGGGCCCCGGCAAGGAGGCACTGCGTCTGCTGCGCACCGCCCTGGGCGCCGAGGCGCCGGTCTCGGTACGGGAGAACACCGCCGTACTGCCGCACGGCTCCACGCCGAAGTGGTCCCGTACGACCGTCCTGCTCGACTTCGACGACGACATCGTCACCGCCCCGAAGGGCGAGGAGCTGACCCGGGCCCTGGTCGCCAAGGGCATGGTGCCGGGGTGCTCCCCCGTCGGCTGGAGCAGCGTAGGGGGAGACGACATCGCGCAGACCGTCGCGGCGGGCTGGGTCCTCGGGGACCTCAAGCGGATCGACGGCACCTACTCCTTCTCGGGCGACCCGCTCGTCGAGAGCCGCCCGGTGTGGAAGAAGCTCATGGCGATGCCACGGCCCGAACAGGTCTCGCGCATCAACGCGATGCGCGCCGCCGCACTCTCCTGCGAGGCCGACGCGTTCGAGGTGCTGTCCGGCGGGGCGTCCCGATGAGAGGGGTGACGACAGGACGGCTGCCCGTGAGATGGCTGACGCTGTACGCGCGTTCACGTCAGGTACCCGCGTCGCTGACCGCCGTGCTGATCAGCGCGGTGGCGGTGTGGGCGCTCGCGGGGGACGGGGGCGAGGGGCCAGGTGATCCCCGGCCGGTCGTGCTCGTCCTCGCCACGGGGGCGATGGCGGCCTCGATCGGACTCGGCGGCCAGGACCTCGCACTGGACCGTACGGCCGCGATCCGCTGGGTACCGCGCAGAGCGGCGCACGTACTGCTCGCCGGCACGGTCGTCGCCGCGACGCTCCTGGCCGTACAGGCGTTGGGCGGCGGGGAGACGGCCACGACCGCGTTCGTCGTCCGGGACAGCGCGGGCCTGATGGGCCTGGCCGCCCTGGGCGCGGCACTCTCGGGCGCCCAGTACGCCTGGACGCTACCGTTCGCCTGGCTGTCGTTCGCGTTCGTCGCCCCGCCCCCGACGAGCACGCCACTACAGGTGGCGACCTGGATGCTGCTGCCCCCCGACACGGCGACGGCCACCTGGACGGCCCTGACCCTCACGGTCGCGGGCACCACGGCCTACGCGGTCACGGGCCCGAGACGCTGACCGAACCGGGCCACAGCACCGGCGCCGACAAGCGGCCGCCAGCCATCCACCTAAGCGGTTGCGGACCCGAGACGACAACCGGCCAACACCACCGGGCCGGGACCACTGGCCCGGGCCGCCCGACCGGCGCCGACAAGCAGGCGCCGGTTACCCACACGCCTCACCCGAGCCGTACACCTGGCCCGAGCCAAACACCTCACCCGGGCCATACGCGCCTCAGCCGAGCCGCACGCTAGCCAACTGTCGTGACTGGGCGACCAGTCGGTCCGTGCTGTCCCAGACCTCCGCGTCCTCCTCCAGGAAGCCGCCGGCCAGGTTGCGGGTCGTTATCGCGACCCGTAGGGGGCCCGGGGCGGGGCGGCAGCGTACGTGCACGGTCAGTTCGACCGTCGGGACCCAGCCGGAGAGGCCGATCTCGAAGGCGGTCGGCGGCAGCGCGTCGACGGCGAGGAGCAGTGAGAGCGGGTCGGCGTCGCGGCCGTCGGCGAGTCCGAACCAGGACCGCATCTCGCCCTTGCCGGAGGGCGCGCCGACCGCCCAGCCGAGGGTGGACGGGTCGAGCTTGAGGAACAGCCGGTCGGCGATGGCGGAGCGGCCGGCAACCCGGTCGGGGGCGTCCTGCGGCCCGAAGCACTGGTCCATGGGCGGTATCGCGGGCGGCTCGGCGGTCGTCCGGACGTCGTCGGGAAGGGCGTCCAGGTCGCCGTAGGAGGCGAGGACGCGGATCCGCTCGACCTCCTGGCCCTCCTCGTCCTGCTGGAAGAGCGAGGCCTGGCCGGTCGACAGCCTGCGGCCGGTGCGGATCACGTCCGTGCGGACGACGGCCGGACCGGGGCGGGACGCGGTCAGATAGTGCGCCGAGATGCTGAAGGGGTCACTGTGCGGAAGGGCGTCCGCGAGGGCGCGGCCCAGTACGGCCAGCAGATAGCCGCCGTTGAGGGCGTTCTGGATGGTCCAGCCGACGTTGAGGTCGATGTCGTAGACGCCGGTCTCGCGGCGGGTGACGGCGGTGTCGCGGTCGAACTCGCTGTCGCCGATGGTGGCCCACGCGGCCTGGGCGGAAGCTGCTTCTGGCATGCGTGAACCGTACAACAGAGAAATACTAAGCGGTAGCTTTTGTCATCAAACTCCCCGCCTCTCGTACTTGGTAAGTGTCCGGAATGTCTTGGGTAAGGGTTTCTGCCCAGCCGTGACCCGACCGGCCCGATCACCCTCCTCCCAGACATGAGCCTCACCGGTACGCCGTTCCTCATCACGACGATCGCCCTCGCCGCCGTCGCCGTACTGCTGCCCCTCGCCCTCTGGTCCCGGGTGCGCGGGCCCGCGCTGGTGCGCGGCGCCGCCCGGCTGCTGATGGTGCTGTTCGCCCAGGCCACGGCGGTCACCCTGGTCTTCCTGCTGGTGAACAACTCCAACAACCTGTACGACAACTGGGGCGACCTCCTCGGCACGGGCGACCATGTCCAGGCCGCCGCCGATCTCGGCGCCGACGGCACCGGCGGTATCTCCCTGCGCGAACTGCCGAAGGTGAAGCAGACGTTCCGCGAGGCCAACGGGCCCGGCATGCACGCGGCCGGCGGCGTCCAGGTCACCGACCTCAAGGGCCAGGTCTCGGGCGTCGACGCCGAGGTCTACGTCTGGCTGCCCCCGCAGTACCACGAGGCCGCCTACCGGCACCGCAGGTTCCCGGTCGTGGAGCTGCTGCCGGGCTACCCGGGCTCGGCGAAGTCCTGGTTCGGCTCGCTGCACGCGCCCCAGCAGCTGCTGCCGCTGATGAAGAGCGGCCAGGTCACGCCCTTCATCCTGGTGTCTCCGCGTACGACTCTCATCGCCGACGCGGACACCGGCTGCGCCAACATTCCGGGCCGGGTCAACGCGGACACCTGGCTCAGTGTCGACGTACCGAAGATGGTCACGGACAACTTCCGTGCCGAGGGCGGGCCGGGCGGCTGGGCGGTGGCCGGGTACTCGGCCGGGGCGCACTGCGCGGCGAAGCTCGCGGTCGCACACCCCGACCGCTACCGGGCCGGGGTGTCGCTGTCCGGCTACAACGACCCGATCGGCGAACCCCTGTCCCTGGCCGCGCAGACCCCGCAGCTGCGGGCCGCGAACAACCCGTATCTGATCCTCAAGCACGACCGCGTCGCGCCCGCGATCTCGCTCTACGTCTCCGGCGAGTCCGGCGACGGCTACGAGGCCGGCATGGCCCTGCAGAAGGTGGCGAAGTCACCGACCGCCGTGGACGTCGTCTATCTGCCGCGCAGCGCCGGCGGCCACAACATGGCGCTGTGGCGGCCCCAGATCACCACGGTGTTCCGCTGGCTCACCCAGCAGTTCGACGCGGGCGGCCACAAGACGACCGGCAATACGTCGAACACGACCGGCTCCACGCCTTCAGGACGGACTACTCGTCCTCACTTGCCGTCGACCGCCGGTTCCACGCGCGCGGCGCTCGCCAGTGGAACCGCATCGCGAGCAACCGCAGTACGAAAGCCGTGACGACCGCCAGCCCGCTGGTGAGCGAGGTGAGCGCGTCGTAGCGGATGCACAGGACGGTCAGCGCGGAGCCGACGATCGCCGGGACCGCGTACAGGTCCCGGTCCCAACGCAGCAGCGAGGGAACCTCGTTGGCGAGGACGTCACGCAGCACTCCGCCGCCCACGGCGGTCGCCAGACCGAGGGCGGCGGAGGCGGTGAGGCCCAGGCCGTAGTCGTACGCCTTCACCGTGCCCGTGACGCAGAACAGCCCGAGCCCCGCCGCGTCGAACACGTTGACGCCGACCTGGATGCGCTCCACCTCCGGGTGGAGGAAGAACACGAGCAGGGCGGCGAGCAGCGGGGTCAGGAAGTACCCGAGATCCGTGAACGCGGCCGGCGGCACGGCCCCGATGACGACATCCCGCAGCAGCCCGCCGCCCAGCGCGGTGACCTCGGCGAGTACGGCGATCCCGAAGACGTCGAAGTTCTTGCGTACGGCGAGCAGGGCGCCCGAGATCGCGAAGACGAAGATGCCGACGAGGTCGAGGGTGTGCTGGACGGAAGGGCTGAAGAGCTGCTGGATCACCCCCATATTCTCACCAAGAAACGGGCGTGTGCCTTACAAAGCAAGGCAGGGCGTGCGTGACCTCTTAGATGACAGGCTCAGAACACCTGGAGGGTCATCGCGCCGCGCCGGCGGCGGCCTCGGCGACCGCGCACACGCCTCTCCTCGCGCCAGGATGTCGAAGGCGGCGTTGGCGCCGAGCGGTTCGGGTACGCCGCCGTAGGCCAAGGCCTCGGTCAGCGGTGGCATCACCGAGTCCGTGGCCATCATGGCTTCGCCGATGACTTCTGCTTGTTGAACGCGTATGCCCCGGCAGCCAGCTCACTGGCTGCCGGGGCATACGCGTCGATAAGACTTTCCTCTATTTTTTCTCGCCGCCGGTTTCCGGTGCGTCCGGCGTCTCCGGCTCCTCGGACGTGGCCTCGGTGTTGTCGGCCGCGACCTCCGCCGCGACAGCCGCCGACGTCTCCGCCGACACCGCCAGCACCTCGTCGGCCACCAGCTCCGCCGCCTCCTTGGCGACCGTGAGCAGCACGGTGTCCTGCGGGGCCTGGTCCTCGAAGTTCTCCGGGTGGTGGCAGGCGACCTGCTGGCCCGGCTTCAGCTCCACCAGCTGCGGCTCGGCCGTCGTGCAGATCTGCGTAGCCTTCCAGCACCGGGTGTGGAACCGGCAGCCGCTCGGCGGTGAGATCGGTGAGGGCACGTCACCCTTGAGCAGGATGCGCTCGCTCTTCGCCGACCGGCGCCGCGGATCCGGGATCGGCACAGCCGACATCAGCGCCTTGGTGTACGGGTGCATCGGCGCCCTGTACAGGGACTCACGGTCGGCCAGCTCGACGATCTTGCCGAGGTACATCACCGCGATCCGGTCCGAGACATGCCGGACCACCGAGAGGTCGTGCGCGATGATCACGTACGTCAGGCCCAGCTCCTGCTGGAGGTCGTCCATCAGGTTGACGACCTGGGCCTGGATCGACACGTCCAGCGCGGAGACCGGCTCGTCCGCCACGACCAGCTTCGGCTTCAGGGCGAGCGCGCGGGCGATGCCGATGCGCTGTCGCTGACCGCCGGAGAACTCGTGCGGGTAGCGGTTGTAGTGCTCGGGGTTGAGACCCACGACCGACAGCAGCCGCTGGACCTCCTTCTTGATGCCGCCCTCGGGCTCGACGCCCTGGAGCCGGAAAGGAGCGCCGATGATCGTGCCGATGGTGTGCCGCGGGTTCAGCGACGAGTACGGGTCCTGGAAGATCATCTGCACGTCACGCCGCAGTGGGCGCATCCCACCGACACCGAGGTGCGTGATGTCCTTGCCCTCGAACTCGACCGTACCGGCGGTCGGTTCGAGCAGCCGTGTGATCAGCCGGCCCATCGTCGACTTGCCGCAGCCCGACTCGCCCACCACGCCCAGGGTCTCGCCGGCCCTGACCTCGAAGTCGATGCCGTCGACCGCGCGCACCGCGCCGACCTGCCGCTGGAGCAGGCCCTTCCGGATCGGGAAGTGCTTCTTGAGGCCAGTCACCTTGAGCAAGGTCTCGCCGGGGGCGGCGTCCTTGGCGAGGATGGCGCCTTCACTCTGCGCGGGAATCTTCACTGCCGCGTCCTCGGGTTTCTCGCTCACAGCTTCGGCGCAATCTCTTCGGTCCAGATACGCTCCCGCTGCTCCTGCGTCATGTGGCAGGCGGCCCAGTGCCGACTGCCGACCTCGGCCAGCTCGGGGCGGACCGTGCGGGTGACGTTGTCCTTGGGGATGTCCGCGTACGGGCAACGCGGGTTGAAGGCGCAGCCGGACGGAATGTTGATGAGGGAGGGCGGGGAGCCCTTGACCGGGATGAGGCGTTCCTGCTGGTCGCGGTCGAGGCGCGGCATCGAGCCGAGCAGGCCCCAGGTGTAGGGGTGCCGTGGCTCGTAGAACACCTGCTCGGCCGGTCCCCGCTCCACGCAGCGGCCCCCGTACATCACCAGGAGGTCGTCGGCCAGCTCGGCGACGACGCCCAGGTCGTGGGTGATGATGATGACCGCCGAGCCGAACTCCGTCTGCAGGTCGCGGATGAGGTCGAGGATCTGTGCCTGGACGGTCACGTCCAGGGCGGTCGTCGGCTCGTCCGCGATGAGCAGTTCGGGGTTGTTGACCAGCGACATCGCGATCATCGCGCGCTGCCGCATACCGCCCGAGAACTCGTGCGGGTAGCTGTCGACCCGCTTGTCCGGCTGCGGGATGCCGACCCGGTCGAGCATCTCCACGGCCCGGCGCTTGGCCGTCTTCTTGTCCACCTTGTGGTGGATGCGGTACGCCTCCACGATCTGCTGGCCGATCGTGTAGTACGGGTGCAGCGCCGACAACGGGTCCTGGAAGATCATCGACATCTCACGGCCGCGCAGCTTGCGGACGTAGTCCGGGTCGGCGGACAGCAGCTCCGTGCCGTCCAGCCAGATCTCACCGGACACCTGCGCCTTGCGCTTGCCGTACTGGCCGGCACTGTGCAGGCCCATGATGCCGAGCGAGGTCACCGACTTGCCGGAGCCGGACTCTCCCACGATGCCCAGGGTCTTGCCCTTCTCCAGCTGGAAGCTGAGCCCGTCGACGGACTTGACCAGGCCGTCGTCGGTCGGGAAGTGCACCTTCAGATCGCGCACTTCGAGGAAGGCGGTCGGTGCCGACAGGGCGGTGGTGGGCTCGCCCACGGCCGCTCCGCTCTTGCTGAGTTCGGTCATGACAGCCTCACTCGGGGGTCGATCACGGCGTACAGGACATCCACCACGAGGTTGGCGAAGAGCACGGCGAGGGAGGTGATCAGGGTGACGCCCACGATGATGGGCAGGTCCTGGTTCCTGATGGCGTCGAGCACCGCCCGGCCCAGGCCGGGCAAGTTGAACGTGGACTCGGTCAGGATCGCGCCGCCGATGAGGGCGCCGAGGTCCATGCCGAGCATGGTCAGGATCGGCGTCATCGTCGAGCGCATGGCGTGCTTGCCGATGACCGTCTGCTCCTTGAGGCCCTTGGCACGGGCGGTGCGGATGTAGTCCTCGCCGAGGATCTCCAGCATCGTGGCGCGGGTGATCCGGGCGTACATCGCCGCGTACAGGAACGCCAGGGTGATCCACGGCAGGATCATCGCGCCGAACCAGCCGGAGAAACTCTCGTCCAGGGGCACGTACTGCGCGTCGATCCACTTCAGCCCGAAGGCGAAGACCGCCAGGCTGAGCATGCCGGTGAAGTAGATGGGCAGGGAGACACCCGCGAGGGCGACCACCATGGCCCCGCGGTCCCACAGGGTGCCCCGCTTGAGCGCGGAGAGGACACCGGCCGCCACACCGAAGATCAGCCACAGCACGGCCGCACCGAGCGCGAGACTCAGGGTCACCGGGAAGCGGTCGGTCAGCACCGGCCAGACGGCCTGCTCGCTGCGGAAGGAGTAGCCGAAGCAGGGTGCGGCGCAGTGGATGGTGTCGCCGCCGCCCGAGTAGGTGCGGCCGGCGAAGATCCCCTTGAAGAACTCCCAGACCTGCGCGTAGATCGGGTCGCCCAGGCCCAGCTTCTGCCGGACGCCCTCGACGGCGGCCGGGTCGGCCTGCTTGCCCACGAAGCTCGTGGCGATGTCGACACCCGCCCACTTGGGGACGAGGAAGAAGATGCCGAAGACCACCATGACGATGACCACGAGCATCACTGCGGCGGCGAACAGCCGCCTGATGAGGTAAGCGAGCACAGCTCTTGGCCCGCTGCGCACTGCGGGCCACCAGAGGTCGTCCGGTGGCCCGCAGTCACGCCGCGCCGGCCTTCACCTGCCTTTCGTGCAGTACGGCGGGTGCGCCGGGGCTACTTCGGGGACTTCAGGCCGAGGTTGACGAAGTCGTACATACCGCTGTAGCCGTTGCTGGTGTACACGTTCGCCAGGTTGTCCGAGCGCCAGTTGATGAACTTCTCGAAGACGAAGGGCAGGTAGTACGCGCCCTCCATGACCTTGTGGTTGATCTCCGTCGACAGCTTGGTCTTGCCCGCGTCGTCCAGCGTCGTGACGTACTGGTCGAACAGACCGTCGATGGTCTTGTCCTTGATCAGCGCGTAGTTGGAGTTACCGCTGTCCAGGATGTACTTGCTGTTCCACAGCGGCAGACCGAAGCCCTGGACGGACGGGAAGTCCGGGCCCCAGCCCATGATGATGATGCCGTAGCCCTTCTTCTTCACGTTCTCGGGGCTGCCGATGATGCCGGTCGTCTGCGAGCCGTCGTACTGGTCGATCTCGGCGGTGATGCCGATCTTCTTCAGCGACGCCTGGAGCGACTGGGCGGTGGCCACCTCGACCGGCTTGTTGTTGCGGACGGCGATGGTGGTGCTGAAGCCGTTCGGCTTGCCGCAGGCCTTGAGGGCCTCCTTGGCCTTGGCCTCGTTGCCGCTCTTGTTGGCACCCGCGATCTCGTACGGGTCGTACTTCTGGCCCTCGGCGCCCGGGACGGACGGCGGCAGCATGTTGGTGCCGATGTCACCACCGGCGACCGGGCCACCGCGCGCGGTCTGCAGCGACACGTGGTCGGCACCGTAGATCACGGCCTTGCGGCACTCGATGTTCTCGAACGGCGCGACGCTCTGCGGGAAGACCGCGTAACGGACGTAGCCGGAGACCGGGTTGTCCAGGTTGGCCTTGTGCTCCTTCAGGGCGGTGGTGCGGCCCTGCGGCGACATGCCGGTCTGGTTGATGTCCAGGTCCAGGTCACCGTTGAGCAGACGCTGGTCCAGCTGGTTGGCGTCCGAGAAGAACGTGACGGTGATCTTGTCCGGGTAGGCCTTGCGGATCGGGTCCGAGGCCTGCTTCCAGGAGGCGTTGCGGGTGAGGGTCAGTTCCTTGCCCGGGCTGTACGACTCGAACTTGTACGGGCCGGAGGAGAACGGCTTCAGGCCGTACTTGGACTTGGTGTCCTTGTCCTGGCGGACCGGGGAGGCCGAGACCAGGGCAAGCATCTCCTCGAAGTCGGAGTTGGCCTGCGGCAGGTGGAAGACGATGGTCTTGTCGTCCGGCGTGTCGATCGCCTTCAGGCCGAGCTTGTCCGCGGAGGTGTCCTTGTACGGGCCCTGGTACTCGCCCTTCGGGTCGAGCACGTCCTTCAGGTAGACCGGACCGCCGGACAGCACGTCCTGCGCCCATACCCGCTCGATGCCGTACTTCACGTCCTTGGACGTGATCGGCTTGCCGTCCTCCCATGTCACGCCGTCACGCAGGGTGTACGTGTAGGTCTTGCCGTCGTCGGTGACCTTGGCGAGACCGGTGGCGAGGTCGGGGGTCAGCTCGGCGCCCGCGACACCGGGCTCCGCCTTGCCGGTGACCAGCTGACGGCTGTAGTAGCGCGCGAAGTTCCACATGAAGCCGTAGTAACCGCGCGTGGTGTCCCAGGAGTCCGCGTCCTGGGCGCCACCGAACTTCAGCGTGCCGCCCTTCTTGGCCAGCGAAGCCTGGGCGACCTTGTTGTTCGCGGCGTCGAAGCCGGCGGCACCGGTGCTCGAGCCATTGTCGCCGTCGTCTCCACCGCCGCCGCACGCCGCCGTGGTCAGCAGCGCGGCCACCGCGGCGACAGCGGCGAATGCGCGCTTCCGCCGTCCTGAGGTGCGTTGGGTAGTCACGATCTCGGATCCTCCGGATTGATGAGAGACCCCGTGTGAGTAGCACGGGACGGTTGTGGTGCAGCGGTTCAGCGGGAAGCCTTCGGGTCCAGCGCGTCCCGGACGCCGTCGCCGAAGAGGTTGAAGGCCAGCACGGTGATGAAGATCGCCACGCCCGGGACCACCATGTACATGGGATCCGACTCGTAGTAGTCGATCGCACTCGAGAGCATCTGCCCCCAGGAGGCCGTGGGCGGCTTGACGCCCACGCCCAGGAAGCTCAGTGCCGCCTCGGTGAGGATGTTGGTGGGGATCATCATCGTCGAGTACACGACGATCGGGGCGACGAGGTTGGGCAGCAGTTCCTTGAACAGGATGTACACCCGCCCGGCACCCAGCGACCGGGCAGCCTCGACGTACTCGCGCTCACGCAGCGAGAGCGTCTGGCCGCGCACCACGCGTCCGATGTAGGGCCAGCCGAAGAAACCGATGACCAGGATCATCACGAACACACGCACGCTCGACCCGGTCAGGCCCAGCATCTCGTTCGGCATGACCGAGACCAGAGCAATGATGAACAGCAGCTGCGGGAAGGCCAGCAGGCCGTCCATCACGCGGCTGATGAGGGAGTCGAGCCAGCCGCCGAAGAAGCCGGCGAGGATACCCAGGACCGTTCCGAGGATCACTGCGACCATGGCGGACAGGAAGCCGACAAGGAGCGAGATCCGGGCGCCGTAGAGGATGCGCGCGAAGATGTCGCGGCCGTTGACCGGCTCGACACCCAACAGGTGGTCGCCGCTGATGCCGCCGAGAGAACCCGTGGGCGTACCGAACAGCGGATCGATGAGGTCCTCGTGGTACTCGTTCGGGTCCTGCCCGAGGATGCCCGTGATGAGGGGGGCGGCCAGTGCGACCACGACGAGCAGGAGCACCACGACACCGCCCGCGAGGGCGAGCTTGTCCCGCTTGAGCCGCTCCCAGGCGATCCGGCCCAGCGAACGCCCCTGAACGGCCTTCGCATCGGTGCTGGCCACCGCCGCTTCCTCGGCCGCGCTCGGGGCCGTTTCCGCAGTCGGCTCGTGCAATGGTGCCGTCATCTGGCAGGGACCCCTCTCAACCGGCGGTAGCCGGCTCACACTTGCCGCTGTAGCGACGTGACCAGTCCGTTGTACGCAGGGGAGGACAACCCCCTGCTGCGGGAGTCTTCAACGGTTCAGCGATCTGTCACCAGACCTGGCGATGAATGGATGCGTAACCGTGATGCTGTCCTGGGGATTCCGTTATCCGAACGGCGGGTAGCGGCGGCCGGACAGGTACGGATGTGGACATTGAACGTAGGCTCGAACATTTCACCTTGATCTACGCGCGGAGACACCGCTCACGCCTCGATGCGCGATCACCGTGAGGTGACGCGCTCAACGCGCTGGTGTTTCCGCTCAGTAACGACCCCGCGCCGGCGGATACCCGTACCCCGCGGCCGGAGCCTGGGGCGGGGCGGCGATCGCGTGGGCCTCACGGTCGTAGAACGGGCGGGCGTTCACCCGCAGCCACATCACGACCGGGTCCTGCTCGTCCGACATCGCGACCGTCGACACCGGCAGCCCGTCGGGGACCGCCCCTATCGACTGCTGCATCATCGCCCGCACCGAGTCCACGGCCGGCGGCGAGGTGTCGTACACATCGAGCCCGATGGCGAGGTACGGCGCCCCGAGCGCCGGCTGCACCCAGGCGCGGCGCAGCGAGCGGACCGCCGGGGTGCGGTGGGCGTTCTGCGAGAGGAGGGCGTAGAACTGCGGGATCTCGATGCCGGGTTCGGCGAGGCGCAGGGGCCCGGCGGGCTGGCGTTCCAGGCCCGTCGCGATGCGGCGCAGATCGAGCCAGGGGATGCCGACGCCGCCGCCCGGGGAGTGCGGGTTGAGCCAGAGGCCGTACTGGTCCGGGTAGAGGGTGCGGGCCACGTCGAGGCCGTCGACCACCTCGTACGACCTGTTCCAGCCGCTGACCGACAGCTCCTGGGCGGAGGTCACGCAGGGGGCGTAGCCGTACCCCTCGACCTGCATGTTTCCGTACTGGGCGTCCGGGGAGCCGGCCTGGCCGTGCCAGAGCAGCATCCAGATCTGGCCTGAGGACGGGGTTGCGAGGGCGCGCAGGAGTGCCTCGTAGGCGTCGTAGCGCCCGGGCGTGACTTGGCGCAGCATGTGCTCGACCTGACCGGCCGCGGCCGTGCCCGACGCGCTCACCATTACCGCCCCTTCGTTTCCCCTACCGAGTTGTGCGTTCCCTAGCTTAAGCGGCGCCACTGACAGACACGGCCTGTCGAAGGCGCCCAGGAACTCGTGACTTGCGGTTTTTCGGCGACTGCGGGCCGTCGTGGCTGGTCGCGCAGTTCCCCGCGCCCCCAGGTGGGTGCCCCTGAGGCAAGTTCATCAGTAACCGTGCTGGTAGAAGGGGCGGACTCGGTCCCTCAGCCAGTCCGTTACCGGGTCCTGGGCCGCGTCCAGGAAGACCAGGTTCACCGGCCAGGGGGAGCCCACCCGGCCGAGTGCTCTTCCTACCGCGTCCATGGGGATTGTGCGGGCCACCGGGTCCCAGGGGGAGAGTTCTACGCCGATGAACATGACGGGGGCGGAGGTCTCGATGGTCGCCAGGCAGCGGCGGGCCGTTCGGACGACGCCCGTGCCGGCGAACTCCGTCGCCGCGGCGGTGAGGAAGTCGACCGGGTCCTCCTGCCAGTTCGGCTCGTAGAGGCGGACCCGGCCGCCGCCGGCGCCGTCGAGGACGGTGCGGCCGGAGCGGCAGAGTTCGGCGACGGCGGGCGGGGGCAGCGGGACGCCGACCATGCCGTCCGGGTTCATGGCGATGCCGACCTGGGGCGGGAGGCCACGGGCGAACTCGACGGCGGGGGCCACGGTGTACGCCATGTGGCCGCCGACGACCTGCCGGAACTGCTCCTCCGAGCTGAAGACCGGCACGTACGCCTGGCCGCCGATGTCCATCGTGGGCAGGTCGAGGGGGCCGGAGTGGGGGCCGCCGCCGGACGGGAGGGGGACCCAGACGAAGCTGCGGCCGAGGACCTCGACGATGCGGGCGCCCGCGCCGGGCACGCCGAGGGAGGCCGAGAGCACCTCCTCCAGCTCGTTGCCGGGCCACCCGCCGTGCGAATGGGGGTGCGCCTGTGCGGGGAAACCCCCGGGAAAGTCCGGGGGGAAGTCCGCCGGGATGTCCATCTGCTGCCTACCGCCCGCTGTGAACCGCTGCCTTGAGTCTCTTAATGGGCAAAACCCTAACCGGCCCCGGCGGGTACGGACATCAGTCCGCGAAGTCGATCCTGCGCAGGGTGTCCGCCGCGTCCCGGTCGATCAGCACCGCCGAGCCGCAGCCCTCCGGCAGGTTCCCCTTCTCCACCGAGCGCAGCAGGCGCGAAGCGGCCTGGCGGTGGCGCAGGAACGCGTACCGCGAGACGCCCCGGCCGCGTTCGCGCTGGCCCTCCAGGGCCTCGTCCGGGGTGACGTCGAGGAGGAGCAGGTGGAGGGTGCCGCCGCGGCGGCGGGCCTCGCGGGCCAGCCAGCCGCGCACCCAGGCCTGCGTACCGCAGTCGTGTACGACGACCCCGGCGCCGGAGCGCAGGGTGCGGCGCAGTCCGGCGTAGTGGGCGAGGCGGACGAGCGGCCGGTAGACGGCGTAGGGGAGGAACGAGGGCGTACGGGCGTCCCAGCGGTCGCGGGTGTTCTGCGAGTCGATGCCGGGGCCGCGCACCGCCCGGCGCATCAGCGTGGACTTGCCGCTGCCGGGCAGGCCGGTGACCACGACGAGGTCGCGGGCGCCGAAGGTGAGGCCGTGCGGGCTGTGGCCCGCGCGCTCCCGCAGATCGCGGATCACGGGTGCAGGGCGTGGGGCGCACGCCTCCCGGGCGGGGGCGGCGGGCTGCGTGGGCAGCGCGTCGGTCAGTGCGAGGGCTGAGGTCGTCGCGTACGCCGTGGTCCTGTTCACCGTGATCGTCCTCCCATGGGGTCGGGAAGTACCGTCCCCGTCGAGTGTAAAGAGAAGGTAATACGCGGTGTCTCTCGTTTGGGTCCGCTTACTGCAACAGGCCTGCTACAGGGCGGTATGTGCCGCTGTGGCGTGACTGTGTTCTCTCTGTGAAGGGTCCCCCTGCCGTGCCGAAGCAATGCGTGCGATGATGTGCCCGCCAACTGCATACCGGCCGCTTGAATCCGCGCGGGAGAGTTCCGGACACCTACGGGTGACCGGGCGCCGAAGGAGCAAGTCCCTCCCTTGAATCTCTCAGGCCCCGTACCGCGCGGGCGAGGCACATCTGAAAAGAGGGCTGCCGGTCCTGTGACCAGCGGCTCCACCCACGGTGCAAGCCATGCCCTTGATGGTCATGGCGAACCTCTCAGGTTCCGATGACAGATGGGGAGGAACGACCTCGCCGTCATGCCCTGGGAGCACAACCGATGAGCAGTAGCCCTGTTCCGCGTACGACCGCGCTCGATGCCCTGCATCGTTCGCTCGGCGCGACGATGACCGACTTCGCCGGCTGGGACATGCCCCTGCGGTACGGCTCCGAGCGCGACGAGCATCTGGCCGTGCGCACGAAGGCCGGCCTCTTCGACCTCTCCCACATGGGGGAGATCACCGTGACGGGGCCGGAGGCCGCCGCCCTCCTCGACTACGCGCTGGTCGGCAACATCGGGTCCATCTCTGTGGGCCGCGCCCGCTACACGATGATCTGCCGGGCCGACGGCGGCATCCTCGACGACCTGATCGTCTACCGCCTGGCCGAGACCGAGTACCTGGTGGTGGCCAACGCCGGCAACGCGCAGGTCGTCCTCGACGCCCTCGTCGAGCGGTCCGACAGCTTCGACGCGCTCGTCCGCGACGACCGGGACGCCTATGCGCTGATCGCCGTACAGGGCCCCGAGTCCCCGGGGATCCTGAAGTCCCTCACCGACGCCGATCTCGACGGCCTGAAGTACTACGCGGGTCTGCCCGGCACGGTCGCCGGGGTCCCCGCCCTCATCGCGCGCACCGGATACACCGGCGAGGACGGCTTCGAGCTGTTCGTGGCGCCGGGCGACGCGGAGAAGGTGTGGCAGGCGCTGACCGACGCGGGTACGCCCGCCGGGCTCGTCCCCTGCGGACTGTCCTGCCGGGACACCCTGCGCCTGGAGGCGGGCATGCCGCTGTACGGGCACGAGCTGTCGCTCTCGCTGACCCCGTTCGACGCCGGGCTCGGCCGAGTGGTGAAGTTCGACAAGGCGGGCGACTTCGTGGGCCGCGCGGCCCTGCGCGAGGCCGCCGAGCGCGCCTCGTACGAGCCGCCGCGGGTCCTGGTCGGCCTGGTCGCCGAGGGCCGTCGCGTCCCGCGCGCGGGATACGCGGTGGTCGCCGACGGCCGGGTGATCGGCGAGGTCACCTCGGGCGCCCCCTCCCCCACGCTCGGCAAGCCGATCGCGATGGCGTACGTCGACTCCACGCACGCGGCGCCGGGCACAGCGGGCGTGGGCGTGGACATCCGGGGCAGTCACGAGCCGTACGAGGTCGTGGCACTGCCGTTCTACAAGCGCCAGAAGTAGCCCGGGTTTCACTCAGGCGTCGTCAGCGACCCGTGTCATGGCTGCTCACGGGCAGTCCCCTGTAGTACCCCATGCATGACCAGTCCCCCGCGTACAGGAGAATTCAGGCCATGAGCAACCCCCAGCAGCTGCGCTACAGCAAGGAGCACGAGTGGCTGTCGGGCGCCGAGGACGGCGTCTCGACGGTCGGTATCACCGAGCACGCGGCCAACGCGCTCGGCGATGTCGTGTACGTCCAGCTTCCCGAGGCAGGTGCCACGGTGACCGCGGGCGAGACCTGCGGTGAGCTGGAGTCGACCAAGTCCGTCAGCGACCTGTACTCCCCGGTCTCCGGTGAGGTCACCGAGGTCAACGAGGACGTCTCCAACGACCCGTCGCTGGTGAACTCCGCCCCGTTCGAAGGCGGTTGGCTCTTCAAGGTGCGCGTCGCGGAGGAGCCGGGCGACCTGCTCTCCGCGGACGAGTACACCGCGTTCTCCGGCAGCTGAGATCCCCAGGCGTAAGGACGTATTGCCCCCATGTCGCTTCTGAACACTCCCCTGCACGAGCTGGACCCGGACGTCGCCGCCGCCGTCGACGCGGAGCTGCACCGTCAGCAGTCCACCCTGGAGATGATCGCCTCGGAGAACTTCGCTCCGGTCGCGGTCATGGAGGCCCAGGGCTCGGTCCTCACCAACAAGTACGCCGAGGGCTACCCCGGCCGCCGCTACTACGGCGGCTGCGAGCACGTCGACGTCGCCGAGCAGATCGCGATCGACCGGGTCAAGGAGCTGTTCGGCGCCGAGTACGCCAACGTCCAGCCGCACTCGGGCGCCTCCGCCAACCAGGCCGCGCTGTTCGCGCTGGCCCAGCCCGGCGACACCATCCTCGGCCTGGACCTGGCGCACGGCGGCCACCTCACCCACGGGATGCGGCTGAACTTCTCCGGCAAGCAGTTCGACGTGGTCGCCTACCACGTGGACGAGGCCGGTCTTGTCGACATGGCCGAGCTGGAGCAGCTCGCCAAGGAGCACCGGCCGAAGGTGATCATCGCGGGCTGGTCGGCGTACCCGAGGCAGCTGGACTTCGCGGAGTTCCGCCGCATCGCCGACGAAGTCGGGGCCTACCTCTGGGTCGACATGGCGCACTTCGCCGGTCTGGTCGCGGCGGGCCTGCACCCGAACCCGGTGCCGTACGCGGATGTCGTCACCTCGACGACCCACAAGACGCTGGGCGGCCCGCGCGGTGGGATCATCCTGGCGAAGCAGGAGTTCGCGAAGAAGCTGAACTCGTCGGTCTTCCCGGGCTTCCAGGGCGGCCCCTTGGAGCACGTGATCGCGGCGAAGGCGGTGTCCTTCAAGGTCGCCGCTTCGGACGACTTCAAGGAGCGCCAGCGGCGTACGGTGGACGGTGCCCGCATCCTGGCCGAGCGCCTGGTGCGGGCGGACGTCGGCGAGCACGGCGTGTCCGTCCTCTCCGGCGGTACGGACGTCCACCTGGTCCTCGTCGACCTGCGCAACTCCGAGCTGGACGGCAAGCAGGCGGAGGACCGTCTCCACGAGGTCGGCATCACCGTCAACCGGAACGCGATCCCGAACGACCCGCGTCCGCCGATGGTGACGTCGGGGCTCAGGATCGGCACACCGGCCCTCGCGACCCGCGGTTTCACGGCCGAGGACTTCACGGAGGTCGCGGACGTCATCGCGGAGACCCTGAAGCCGTCGTACGACGAGCAGAGCCTGAAGGCACGGGTCAGGGCGCTGGCCGACAAGCACCCGCTGTATCCGGGCCTGACCAAGTAGTACCCCCCGGAGTGAGTGGGCTCCGCCCCGGCGCGGAGCCCACCGCCCCCGTTCTGAGGAGTCACCGTGGCCGTTTCGGTCTTCGACCTGTTCTCGATCGGTATCGGCCCGTCCAGCTCCCACACGGTCGGCCCCATGCGCGCGGCCCGGCTGTTCGCCCGCCGGCTGCGCAACGAGGAGGTCCTCGGGGCGGTGGCGTCGGTCCGGGCGGAGCTGTACGGCTCGCTCGGCGCGACCGGCCACGGCCACGGCACGCCCAAGGCGGTGCTGCTCGGTCTGGAGGGCGCCTCGCCGCGCACGGTGGACGTGGAGGGCGCGGACGTCCGGGTGGAGCAGATCAAGGAGTCGGGCCGGCTCAGGCTCCTCGACGACCACGAGATCGCCTTCTCCTTCGACGACGACCTGGTCCTGCACCGCCGTAAGACGCTCCCCTACCACGCGAACGGCATGACCCTCTGGGCGTACGACGCCTCGGGGGCCGAGCTGCTGTCGAAGACGTACTACTCGGTGGGCGGCGGATTCGTCGTCGACGAGGACGCCGTGGGCGCGGACCGGATCAAGCTCGACGACACACCGCTGAAGTACCCCTTCCGCACGGGCGACGAGCTGCTGCGCCTGGCGAAGGAAACAGGCCTGTCGATCTCCGCGCTGATGCTGGAGAACGAGCGGGCCTGGCGCACCGAGGACGAGATCCGCTCCGGGCTGCTGGACATCTGGCGGGTGATGCAGGCGTGCGTGTCACGCGGTATGTCCCGCGAAGGCATCCTGCCGGGCGGGCTCCGGGTGCGCCGCCGCGCGGCCATGTCGGCGCGTCAACTCCGGGCGGAGGGCGAGCCGTTGGCCCGCGCGATGGAGTGGATCACGCTGTACGCGATGGCGGTGAACGAGGAGAACGCGGCGGGCGGCCGGGTCGTGACGGCCCCGACGAACGGCGCCGCGGGCATCATCCCGGCGGTCCTGCACTACTACATCAACTTCGTGCCGGGCGCCGACGAGGACGGCGTGGTCCGCTTCATGCTGGCCGCCGGCGCGATCGGCATGCTGTTCAAGGAGAACGCGTCCATCTCCGGCGCGGAGGTCGGCTGCCAGGGCGAGGTCGGCTCGGCCTGCTCGATGGCAGCGGGGGCGTTGGCGGAGGTGCTGGGCGGGAGTCCGGAACAGGTGGAGAACGCGGCCGAGATCGGCATGGAGCACAACCTCGGGCTGACCTGCGACCCGGTCGGCGGCCTGGTCCAGATCCCGTGCATCGAGCGCAACGGCATGGCCGCGGTGAAGGCGGTCACGGCGGCGCGGATGGCGATGCGGGGGGACGGCTCGCACAAGGTGTCCCTGGACAAGGTCATCAAGACGATGAAGGAGACGGGGGCCGACATGAGCGTCAAGTACAAGGAGACGGCCCGGGGCGGGTTGGCGGTGAACATCATCGAGTGCTGACGCTCTCGGCGCCCGTGCCCGCACGTCGCGCCACCGAGACGAAGGCCAGCTTCGCGCGTTGCAGTTCGTCCGGCCTCTCATGGCTCCGCAGAGAGTCGACGAGGTGTTGGGCCCGCCTCGGCAGCCTCGGGTGGACCTTCCAGGAGGACCCCGCTCAAGGCACGTTGCAGCAGAACGTCGTCGTCGGGCTGACCCCGCCCGTTCCGTTCGGTGAGGATCCGGGCCTCCGCGGCTCCGAGGAACTCCGCGTAGGTCTGACGACGGAGGACGAACTCACGGTGACCGGCCTCGGCTCGGAGCGTCATGCGCACCGATTCGAGCAGCGCCTCCGCCTGGCGGTCGCCCGCGTGACGCGCGGCCGCTGCCTGCCGGATCCCCGCGCCGCGATCCTCGGCGGTGGCTCTCTATCGACTTCTCGACGTTCTTCCCGTTTTCCCCGGTGATGACCGGATCACCCGTCTGTTCACCCTCGTTCCCGGGTCCGGCTTCGGTGTCGACGCTCTCGCGGCGATCGACGGCCTCGGCGGCCGCACGGTGCCATGGGCCGAAGCGTGCGGGCGCACGTACGACCTGGTCGTGGCCGCGAGCCCGAAGGGCGACCTGAGGCTGCTGCACGGCCCGCGCGTCCTCCTGTGATCGGCGATCTCACTCTGGAGCGGGTCCTCGCCTCGACGTCCCTGCGCGACCGCTACCGCGCGGCGTTGGGCACCGGGGCCCGCTCCCTGATCGTCCTGGTCTCCACCTGGGGGAGGGAGTCCCTCATCCGGCGACATCCCGGGCTGCCCGCCCGACTCGCGGCCCAACTCCCCCACGACGAACACCAGTTGGCGCTCGTGGTCCATCCGAATGAGCGCAGCCTGCTGGTGACGTACGAACTGAACGAACGCCTCGCGCCGGCCCTCGACACGGGCATGATCCTGCCGGACCCTCACGAGGAGTGGGCCTCCGCACTGATCGCCGCCGATGCCCTGGTGACCGACCACGGATCTTCCGCCCTGTACTACTGCGCCGCCCAGGACCGCCCCGTCGTGAGCGTCCACCGAGGCGGCGGCGAACTGATCCGCGACAGCCCGATGGGTGAACTCCTGGGCCGAATACCGCAGTTGGGACGCGCCGAAGACATCGCCGACGCACTGCTGGCGTACCGGCCGGGTCCCGGGGATGCCGTGGACCGTCTGAGAACCGAGATGTACACCCTGCTCGGTCTCGCGCCGCCCGCGCATCACGTCACGCCCCGGTTGCTGCCCCTCCCGGCACCCGCCGTGCGTGTCCCCACAGCCTTCGACGTCCACGCCGAGGTCACCGCGACCGGCGTCCGGATCACCCGGCCCGCACCGGGCCGCCCGGCCACCACCTGGCCGTGGAGCACGGCGCCGCCGACGAACAACTCGCCCGGTCCGCAGGCCTGTTGTACCGCCGCCCGCTCCCGGCGTCCGCCGCCCCCGTGGACCTGGCCTGGACCGCCGACGGATGGATCCGGCATGCCCTGTCCGCACTGCCCGACGATCATGCACTATTCCGGTCCCGGGTAAACCAGTTGGGCGCTGACGGCTGTATCAGGGTGTCACTGCTGTGATCCTGTGGAGGGACCCTGAAATGGTTGTCGAACCTGTGGTGGTGGTCGTCGTGCTGACCTGTGCACGGCTGGTGTATGGGCTTGCGGTGCTGTGGACGCGGCCGGCGCGGGAGCGTGCGTGGGCGCATGCGCTGGCCACGGTGGTGCGGGCGGCGGGGCCCGGTGGCACGGTCGAGGTGACGCGGGCCGACGGCGACATGCTGACCGCGCGTTCGGCGACGGCCGTCGAGGCGGCCGGGGCGGACCGTCGGTGAGCGCGGAACAGGCCGTGCGGCCAAGGGACTTCGAGACGTTCTTCGCGGGCGCGTACGGACGTGTCCTGGCGCAGGTGATCATGCTCTGCGGCAGCCGTGAGGACGCCGAGGACGTCGTTCAGGAGGCGTTCCTGGAGGCCTACCGGGCCTGGGACCGCATCGCCTCGTACGAGCTGCCCGAGGCGTGGGTGTACCGCGTCTCGGTCCAGCGGCTGTGGAAGACACAGCGCAGGCGCCGGAAAGGCCAGGAACGGCTGCCGGATGTGCCGGTGCCGGTGCTGGCGAGCCCCGAGGAGAGTGCGGAGGCCCGCGAGGTGCTGCGGCTGCTGGCCGCCCTGCCGCCGCGGCAGCGGGTCACCATGGTGCTGTTCTGTCTGCACGGCTGGTCCCAGAGCGAGATCGCCAAGACGCTGCGGATGACGCGCGGCGGCGTCGCCGCGAACGTGGCGAAGGCCCGCCTGACGCTCAAGGAGGCGCTGGACATGGCCACGGACGACACCAACCGGCGCGACCCGTTCATGTCCGGCCCGCGGCCGGTCGGCTCGGGACGGCTGGACGCGAGCCGGATCGGCCTCGGCCGCGACCCCGTCGTCATGGCCCTGCGCGGCGCGGAGGCCTGGCTGCGGGCGGCCGTCGAAGCGGACCCGGAGGCGCTCGGCCGGGCGCGGGCGGCGCTGGCCCGCAGGCTGGAGGAGAAGCGTTGACCGCTGTCCTGGGGTGGTTACGCGGGCTGTTCGCCGTGGCGCTGCTCGCCGGGTTCTACGTCGTGGCGTTCGGCCTCCTCGCGGCCGACACGGCACTCGTCGGTCTCATGCTGTGGGGGATGGTCGAGTTTCCCTCGCGGGCAAACAACTGGTGGCTCGCCCTGGCCGCCAGCATCCCGGCGGCCTCCGCCCTGCTGTACGGGATAGCCACGGTGAGCCGTACCGAGGAGCCCCCGCCCGACGCGGTTCTCCTGCGCCGCGCCGACGCGCCCGGCCTGTGGCGGCTCGTCGAGGATCTGGCCGGGCAGTTGCGCACCCGGCCGCCCGGCCGGATCTATCTGACGTCGGAGGCGAACGCGTCGGTGTCGGAGGACGCCCGGCTGCTCGGCTTCGCGGTCGGCGAGCGGACCATGTACCTGGGCGTGCCGCTGCTCCTCCGGCTGCGGCCCATGGAGCTGCGGGCCGTGCTCTGCCATGAACTCGGCCACTACGCGGGCCGCCACACCCGGTTCGGCGCGATCGCCTACCGGGGCGCCGCGTCGCTGCACTCCACCCTGTTCCGGCTGCGGATGACCGCGCGGTCGGAAAATGCCCTCGGGTATGCCTGGCTGTTCCAGGCGGCGATCGGCGCCTATGCCTGGATGTATCTGCGCCTGTCCCTGGCGGTGCGCCGGCGCCAGGAGTTGGAGGCCGACGCGGAGGCCGCCGCCGCGGTCGGACCGGAGGTGACCGCCCAGGCGCTGCGCGCCGTCCACGCGCTCGGCATCACCTGGGCCGGGTTCGAGAGCCGGTTCCTGCGGCCCGTACAGCGGCTCGGGTTCGTGCCCGAGGACGTGTTCGAGGCGTTCGCCGCCATGGTGGGCGACCCGCTGGTGCGGAAGCGGATGGCCGACCTGCGCGCGCACCCCGTCGAGGCGGGCCGTTCCCCGCTGGACTCCCATCCTCCGCTGGCCCGACGGCTGGCCCTGATCGAGGCGCGGCCCGCCACGAGCCCCAGGACCGTCGTCGACGACGAGGAGCCGCTGGTCGCCGACCCGTCACCGGTGCCCCGGGTGCAGCGCAAGATGCTCGGCGAGCCCTGGCAGACGGCGACGGCGCTGCCCTGGACGGAGTGGGCCGACCTGGCCGCCGAGGCGTTCGCCATCGAACTCGCGAGCTTCCTGCTCGACGCGGCCCGCGACCCCGACCTGGCCGCGCGCCCCACTCTCGCCACTGTTCTCGGCCTGCTGGAACGCGGCGAGCAGACAGGGCTGGTGCGCCGGCTCACCGACGCGCCCCATCCCGAGGAGCAGCTCACCGAGGCTCTGTACGCGCTGACCGGGCAGGCGCTGGCCGGCGCGGGCCGGGCGCGCTGGGTGCTCAGTTGGACCCAGGGCTACCTCCTGGACTGTCCCCGGGACCCGCGCGGGCGCCTGGACGATCTCGTCGCGGCCGCCGCACGCGACCGTACGGCGGTGTCGGCCCTGCGCGGTGAACTCGTGCGCCTCGGACTGGACATCGAGGCGCCGGTCGTGCTGGCCCTGCGTACCGTGGCCGCACCGGCCGGACCGACGACGGCTCGGCGGAGTACCAGGAGCGCGTCGAACCTGGTCGTCGAGGAACTCGCGCGGCAGCGCAAGGTCGCCAAGGTGACCATGGGTGCGCTGATCGTCGCGGGGGTGGTGTGGGGGATCGCCCTGATCGGCTCCGACTCCTCCCAGCCCTACCAGACCTTCCCGCAGGCCTACCGGACCGCGCAGCCGACTCCGGCATTCCCGCAGTACTCAGCCTTGCCCGGCTACACCGATCTCCTGCCGGAGTCGAGCTTCACCCCGCGGCTGCCCACGCCGGTCTTCACCGACCTGTTCTCGCCCCCGCCACTCGAGCTCTACTTCGGCTTCCATGAGGTCGTACGCGGTGACACGCTGTCCGGCCTCGCCTGCGAGTACGGCACCACTGTCGAAGACCTGCAGGAACTCAACGAGATGGGTAAGAGGACCGACCTCTCGGTGGGACAGAGGCTGCTGGTGCCGACACGAGAGCAGGGCTCCGGAAGCGGGGCGGCGGACTGCCGGTGACCGGAGCGGGTCAGCGGCGGTCTCGCTTCGGCGGCGGTTCTTCGGCGGGTGCCCACCAGGCGAACCGGTCGGCCCGCCGCCACGAGCGGCCCGGGTCGTGCGCCGGGAAGGAACCCGCGTACGCCTCTTGGTCACCGAAGTGGCCCGAGCCCGCACCCGCACCTGTGCGCGGGCCTGCGCCGGAGGCCCAGGCGAAGGTGTCGGCCGCCGTGGGCGGTGGCTCGGCGGAGGTCCTCGGCTCCGCATCGCGCGGCGGTGCCTGGCGGCGGCGGTCGTACGCCCTGCGACGCACCGGGTCGGACAGCGTCTCGTAGGCCCGGTGCACGTCCTGGAAGGCCTCCGCGTCGCCGCCCCGGTCGGGGTGGTGGGTCAGTGCCCTGCGGCGGAACGCGCGTACGATCTCGGCCCTGGTGGCATCGGCCGGGACGCCGAGCAGGGCGTAGAGGTCCGGCTCGTCCGTCGAGGTCATCGCGCCGCTACCTCGGCCTGTCGGCAGATCAGCCGCCACGACGCGCGGTGCGCCGGACCGGACAGGGCCGAGCCGTGACCGGACACGAACGTCACCCACCGGCGTCCGGCCAGGTAGCACCAGACGTCCAGCTCGTTGTCGTCCCCGGAGTAGAAGAAGTCTCCCCGGTCGAACTCGTCGCCGTTGACGAACGGTGACTGCAACCGTGCCTGTGCCTCCGCGGGCAGATTGCCGAGAAATCCGCGCAGGGGCGCCGACAGCGGCAGTTCCTCGCCGTACTCCGGCGGCGCTGCGCCGCCCGGCAGTGCGGGACGGGCGGAGCGCGCCCGGGTCGGCTTCTGCACGACCACCGCGTGCCGCAACGACGACGGTACGAACGGCACGACCTTGAGCAACTGCGCGGGCCCGCCCCGGTCGTTGACGGTCGGCGTGGCCACGGCGAGACCCCGCTCGCCGAACACCACCGCGTACGGACGTTCGTGGTCCGTACGGTGGCAGTACGCCCACCACTCGACGATCGGACCGACCCTGGCGACCATCCGGTCCCGGGCCGCCTCGCTCAGCTGACGCCACCAGTACTCGCGGCCGGGCCGGTCGACGAACCCGAGCGTCCCGGCGTCGTGCACGGGAGCGTCCACCCTCGCGGCGCGTCCCGGAACGGGAAGCGACCCGGCCCGATCCACCGGGCCGACCTCACCGGCCTTGCGCCGGGGCACGGGTTGCGACGCCATACGGGACCCCCCAGGTCTCGGTTCCGCCGACAACGGCCGGTCCATTGTGGCCGCGCGGCTCCGGCCGGGGAAGAGTGCCGCCCGGCCACCGCACCGACGGTGTCCGTCAGAGCGGACTCCGGTCGGCGGCCGGCACCGACGGAGCGCCCGGTGGCAGGTTGAACGGTGTGACCACCTGGATCGCCGAGGGCAGTGACGGGCCGTCGTCGGGGAGTGCCTTGTGGGCGCGCATGATGATCTGGCAGGCGCGGCGCATGTCCTGGCGCAGGTCGTGGTGGAGGACCGCGGAGAGGCGGCGCTCGCGCAGCAGGCGGGTGTTGTCGTGGTCGAGGTCGTGGGCGACGAACACCGCGCACTCCCGGCCGAGCGCGTGGAAGGCGTCGAGGGTGGCGAGGTTTCCGCCGCCCGCCGAGTAGACGGCGATGATGTCCTCGTCCCGCTTGAGCGCCTCCAGGACGAGATCGCGCTGGGTGGCGTCGAGGCCGTCGCTGTCGGTGACCTCCACCAGGGACCGTCGGGGGTCGGCGAGGCGCATCGCGCTGCGGAAGCCCATCTCGCGTTCCTCCTCGCCCCGGAAGGAGCCCCGGCTGATGGTGGTGAGCACATTGCCGGGCCGTCTGCCCAGCCACTGGCCCAGGAGGTAGGCGGCGGTGGCGCCGGCCGCGCGGTTGTCGATGCCGACGTACGCCAGGCGGGCGCTGTGGGGCAGGTCGGTCACCAGGGTGACGACGGGGATGCCGGCCGCGACCAGCCGGCCGACCGCGGCCGCGATCTCCGGCTCGTCGGGGGCCTTGAGGATCACCCCCTGCGTACCGCGCTTCGCGATCTTCTCCAGGGTCCCGATCAGTTCGTCGGGAGAGCAGGTCTCGCGGAAGTGGAAGCGTGAGCGGACGTGAGCGGGATGCAGGGAGGGCAGTTCGGCTTCGAGCGCCTCCCGTACGGCGGTGGAGAACCGCTCCGGGGTCTGCATCACGATGTCGATCATGAAGGTGCGGCCGCCGAGCCGGACCTGGCTCTGCTGGCGGTCCAGGTCGCTGATGGCTTCGTGGACCTCCCTGACGGTGCTCTCCGTCACGTTGCCCCGCTGGTTGAGGACGCGGTCGACCGTGGCCGTGCTCAGCCCGGCCTGCCTGGCGATTTCCCTGATCGGGTAGCGGTGTCGCATGACTGGTCCCAAGAGGCGATGGTGAATAACCGATGATGGACTTTTGATGCAATGAGAAGCATTGAATGATGGGTTCGGGTTCTCAAGACTGGCAGAAACGCACGGACTGCGAAAGGACCCTGATGTCTCCCCCAGCCGTGGGAGCGCGGACTTGGCCGACCGAGGCCGACTGCGATCTCGATGTGTTCCGCTCGCTCGTGGAGCAGGCCACCGACCCCGCCGACCACCTCTCGGCCGAGCGGATCGAACAGAACGTCCCGCTGTACGACAGCGATCGGCTCCGCGGCCTCGCGATCACCGCCGAGGGCCGCCGGGACGTACAGAGTGAACTGGTGCGGGCACTGCTGGACGGGCCCGGCATCGTGGTCCTCAAGGGCGCCTTCCCGGACGCGGTTGTCGTGGACGCGGCGTCGGAGGCGTTCCGTGCGCTGATCGAGGAGGAGCGCGCGAGCGGCGCGGCCCGTGGTGACCACTTCGCCAGGCCGGGCGCGAACGACCGGGTCTGGAACGCGCTGGACAAGGTGGCCGTACGGGCGCCGGAGGTGTTCGCCGACTACTACGCCAACGACGTCCTGGAGCTGGTCGCGGAGGCCTGGCTCGGCCCCGCCTACCAGGTGACCTCGCAGGTCAACGTGGTCAACCCGGGCGGCGCGGCGCAGCACGTCCACCGTGACTACCACCTCGGTTTCCTGTCCCAGGAGCGCGCTGCCGCCTACCCGGCGCACGTCCACCGGCTCTCCCCCGTGCTGACCTTGCAGGGCGCGGTGGCCCACTGCGACATGCCCGTGGAGTCCGGCCCGACGCTCTATCTCCCGCACTCGCAGAAGTTCGAGCCCGGCTATCTCGCCTGGCGGCTGCCGGAGTTCGTCGAGTACTTCGACGCCCACCGCGTCCAGCTCCCGCTGGAGAAGGGCGACGCGGTCTTCTTCAACCCGGCGCTCTTCCACGCCGCCGGGCACAACCGGTCGGCCGGCATCCGGCGTATGGCGAACCTGCTGCAGATCTCCTCCGCCTTCGGCCGCGCCATGGAGAGCGTGGACCGCGAGGCGATGGCGAACGCGCTGTTCCCTGTACTGCTGCGCCGCAAGGCCGAGGGCGCCTCGGAGGACTGGCTGCGCCGCGTGGTCGCGGCCACCGCCGAGGGGTACCCCTTCCCCACCAACCTGGACCTCGACCCCCCGGTTGCCGGTCTCGCCCCGCCCTCCCAGGCGGACACCGTCCGGCAGGCCGTCGCCGAGGGCTGGGCCCCTGAGCGACTGCGCCAGGAACTGCAGGCGGCCGCCAAGCGCCGCCGGAGCTGAAAGGAACACCACTGCTCATGGGACTGCTTGAGGACAGAGTCGTCCTCGTCAACGGCGGCAGCCAGGGCGTCGGCGCGGGCATCGTGCGGACGGCCGTACGGGAAGGCGCGACCGTCGTCTTCACGGGCCGCCGGACCGACGTCGGCGAGAAGCTCGCCGCGGACACGGGCGCGCACTTCGTGCGGGCGGACCTCTCCGATCCGGCGCAGGCGCGCGACAGCGCCGTACGGGCCGTCGACGCCCACGGGCGTATCGACTGCCTGGTCAACGCGGCGGGGCTGACGACGCGTGGCTCGCTCCTCGACACCACGCCGGAGCTGTTCGACCAGCACATGGCGATCAATCTGCGTGCGCCGTTCTTCGCGATGCAGGCGGCGGTGGCCGACATGGTGGCGCGCAAGGCGCCGGGGACCATCGTCAACATCGGCTCCAACTGTGCGCACGGCGGGCCGCCCCACCTGGCTCCGTACTCGGCGGCCAAGGCCGGTCTGGCGGGCCTGACGCGCAACGCCGCCCACGCCCACCGCTTCGACCGGATCCGGATCAACGCCCTCAACATCGGCTGGACGGACACCGAGGGCGAGGACGCCACACAGCGCGCCTTCCATGACGCGGGCGACGACTGGCGCGAGCAGGCGGCCCGGTCGCAGCCCATGGGCAAGCTGGGGCAGGTCGACGAGATCGCCGACTTCGTCGTCTTCCTGCTCTCCGACCGCAGCGGTGTGGTGACCGGCTCGGTCATCGACTGGGACCAGAACGTCGTCGGCGGCCAGGACTGAACCGCCCTCGGGCAGACCGCCTTCGGGCATTCCGCCTTCGGGCAGAAGGAGCACGATTCTCATGCGTATAGGAGTCATGGGGCTTGGCCGCATCGGCGCCTTCCATACGGAGACCCTCGCCGGGCTCGACGCGGTGGACTCCCTGGTGGTCACCGACCCGGTGGCCGCCGCCGTCGCCACGGCAACCGAACGGTTCGGGGCCACCGCCGCCGACTCCCCCGAGGCGCTGCTGGCCGCCGGGGTCGACGGCGTCGTGATCGCCGCCGCGACCGACGCGCACCCACAGCTCATCCTCGCCGCCGTGCGGGCGGGCATCCCCGTCTTCTGCGAGAAGCCCGTGGCACGCGGCGTCGAGGAGAGCCTGGAGGTGCTGCGCGCGGTGGAGGGCAGCGGCGTCGAGGTGCACATCGGCTACAACAGACGCTTCGACGCGGGCTGTATGGCCGCACGCCGGGCCGTCCTGAGCGGTGAACTCGGCGAGCTGCACACCGTACGGTCCACCACGCTCGACCCCGCCCCGCCGCCGCCCGCCTATGTGGCCGTCTCCGGGGGCATCTTCCGGGACTGCAGCGTGCACGACTTCGACATCGTGCGCTGGGTGACCGGCCGCGAGGTGGTCGAGGTGTACGCGACCGGCGGCAACCGGGGCGCGGAGTACATCCGTGAGGCGGGCGACGTCGACACGGCGTCCGCCCTGCTCACCCTCGACGACGGAGCCATCGCCGTCGTCTCCAACTCCCGTCACAACGCCCGCGGTTACGACGTACGTCTGGAACTGCACGGCATGAAGGACAGCATCGCGGCCGGCCTGGAGGACAAGCTGCCGCTGCGGTCCGTCGAGCCGGGGACCGCCTTCCCGGCGGGCACCCCGCACGACTTCTTCATGGACCGGTTCGCCCCCGCCTACCGCGCCGAACTCACCGCGTTCACCGAGGTGGTGGCGGGGAACCGGACCTCCCCCTGCACGGTCGCGGACGCCATCGAGGCGAGCTGGATCGCCGAGGCGTGCACCCTGTCGCTGCGTGAGCACCGGCCCGTACGACTGGACGAGGTGCGCAAGTCGTGACGTACGAACCCCTGCGCATCGGGGTCCTGGGCGCGGCCCGGATCGCCGAGCTGTCGATCGTCGGGCCGGCGCGTGCGACCGGTCACCGTCTCGTCGCGGTGGCCGCCCGCGACCGCGGCCGGGCCGAGGCCTTCGCCGCCGCGCACGGCGTGGAGCGGGTGGTCGGCTCCTACGCCGACCTGGTCGCCGACCCGGAGGTCGAGGTCGTCTACAACCCCCTCGCCAACAGCCTGCACGGGCCGTGGAACCTGGCCGCTCTGCGGGCCGGCAAGCACGTCCTGACCGAGAAGCCGTCCGCGAGCAACGCGGCGGAGGCGGCCGAGGTCCACGAGGCCGTCGCCAAGGCGGGCACGGTGTTCATGGAGGGCTTCCACTATCTGTTCCACCCGGTCACCCGCCGCCTGCACGAGCTGCTGGGCAGTGGGGAGTTGGGCGACCTCCGGCATGTCGAGACCGTGGTCGCGATGCCCGCGCCGCCGGACAGCGACGTACGGTGGTCGCTCCCGCTGGCGGGCGGCGCGCTGATGGACCTCGGGTGCTACAGCCTGCACGCCCAGCGCGTCCTCGCGCCCTGGGCGGGCGGCTCGCCCCGGCTGGTCGCCGCACGCGGCGGCGAGAAGGCGGGGGCCTCGGGGGTCGACGAGTGGCTGGACGCCGATCTGGAGTTCCCGGACGGCGCCACGGGCAGCGCCCGCTGCCACATGGCGCACGACAGCTGGCAGATGAGCTGCCGTGTCGTGGGTTCGCGCGGCGAGGCCACGGCGGTGAACTTCGTGCAGCCCCATCTGGACGACCGGGTCGTCGTCCGTACGGCCGCCGGTGAGCGCACGGAGGAACTCGGACGCCGGTCCTCGTACACCTACCAACTGGAGGCCTTCGCCGCCCGGTTGAGGCACGGGGTACGTCCGGCGCTCGACGCGGACGACGCGCTGACCACGATGCGGCTCATCGACGACTGCTACCGGGCGGCCGGGTTCCCGGTCCGGCCGCGTACGGTCCTGCCGAACGCCGGCTGAAGCAAAGGCAGTTGGGGCGGTACCCGAACGGGTACCGCCCCAACTGCTGTGTGCCGCCTACCGGTAGAGGACCGGCCGCTCGATCAGCTCGACCTCGACGCGGTGCCCCTTCCGCTCGTCCCGCTGGGAGCGGACGCCCGCCTCGCAGACTGCCGCGGCGGCGTAGCCGTCCCAGACGCTGGGGCCGGTGATCCCGCCGCGCCGGGTGGCGTCCACCCAGGCCTGGACCTCGCGGTCGTAGGCGTCCTCGAAGCGCTCGACGTAGTCAGGCGTGATACGTCCGCCCCAGCGGCCGTCGGCGCTCACCCGTGGCCCGGGCTCGTCGCCGATGCGTACGGTGCCCCGCTCGCAGACCGCTTCGGCGTGCACCTGGTAGCCGTAGCCGCAGTGGCCGAAGATCTCGACGTCGACCAGGGCGCCCGACTCGGTCTCGAAGAGGACGAATTGAGGGTCGTTCATCCCGGCCGGGGCATGTGCGGTCGGGGCCGGCTTGTGCACGGTGACCGCCGTGATCTCCTGGTCGAGGAGCCAGCGCGTCACGTCCATCTCGTGCACCACCGAGTCGTTGATGAGCATCTCGTTGGTGAACCAGGGCGGCATGGACAGGTTCCGGTGCCGGTGGTGCAGCATCAGGGTCCGGCCCAGTTCCCCGCTGTCGAGGAGCCGCTTCAGCCTCATGTACTCGGCGTCGTACCGCCGCATGAAGCCCACCTGGACGCGCCGGTGCCCGAGCCGCTGCTCCGCCTCCAGGACGCGCAGGGCGGAGGCCGCGTCGGGGGTGAGCGGCTTCTCGCACAGGACCGGCAGGTCACGGCCGAGCGCTTCGAGCAGGGCCGCCTCGTGGGCGGGCCCCGGGGAGGCGATGAGTACGGCGTCCACGTCCTGCGCCGCCATGGCCGCCGCGGGTTCGGTGTACGCGGTGCAGCCCTCGATGGCGTCCGCGAGCGACTTGGCGCGCTCCGCCTCGATGTCGACGACGGCTGTCACGCGTGCGCCGCTGATGACGTCGTGGAGTCTGCGTACGTGGTCCGCGCCCATCTTGCCGGTGCCGACGATGGCAACACCCAGTGCTCGCTGAGGTGACATGTTCGTGAGATCTCCCGTGCTGGTGAGGGTCAGTCGGCCTGGCGGGCGCCGACCTGAAGATCCTCCGCTTCGGGGAGTTCCTCGACGTCGACGCCGCGTACCTGGGCCAACTCGTGCTTGAGGGCCGCGAGTTCGGCGCCGCCGGCCATGTGGTTGGTCAGTTCCTCCAGGGTGATCTCGTTCCGTTCGGCCGACAGTTCCATGGTGCCCAGACGCAGGACGCTGAAGTGGTCGCCGACCATGTAGGCGTGGTGCGGGTTGTGGGTGATGAAGATGACCCCGAGGCCCCGGTCGCGGGCGGCGGCGATGTACTTGAGGACCACGCCGGACTGCTTGACGCCGAGGGCGGCGGTCGGCTCGTCGAGGATCAGGACGCGGGCGCCGAAGTAGACGGCGCGGGCGATGGCGACGCACTGACGCTGGCCGCCGGAGAGGGTGCCGATGGGCTGGTCGAGGTCGTCCAGGACGATGCCCATGTTGCGCAGTTCGGCGTCGGCGGTCTGCTTCATCTTCTCGATGTCGAGACGGCGGACCGGCCACGGGCCCTTGGTCATCTCGGAGCCGAGGAAGAAGTTGCGCCACACCGGCATCAGGGGGACGGTGGCCAGGTCCTGGTAGACGGTGGCGATCCCGGCGTCGAGGGCCTCGCGTGGGGTGTTGAACCGGACCGGCTCACCGTCGACGAGGAACTCGCCCTCGGTGTGGTGGTGCAGGCCGGAGATGATTTTGATCAGGGTGGACTTGCCGGCGCCGTTGTCGCCAAGGACACAGGTGACCTTGCCGGGGTGCACGGTGAGGTTCACGCTGTGCAGGGCGCGGATGTTGCCGTAGGACTTGCCCGCCTCGCGCAGTTCGACGACTGAAGTGCCGTCACGCGGTGGGGTGTCGATGACAGCGGTCGGGTTGGTGGTCGGGGTGTTGGTTGTCATGCGATCACCTCCGGGTCGCCTGGCGGCGGACCCACAGATTGACGAGGGCGGCGACCAGGAGCATCACGCCGAGGAACGCCTTGAACCAGTCCGGGTTCCAGTTGGCGTACACGATGCCCTGGGAGACCATGCCGAAGATGAACGCACCGATCACCGGGCCCACCGCCGAGCCGTAGCCGCCGGTCAGCAGGCAGCCGCCGATCACCGCCGCGATGATGTACAGGAACTCGTTGCCCACACCCTCGCCGGACTGCACCGTGTTGAACGAGAACAGCAGGTGCATCCCCACGAACCAGGCACCCGCGCCCACACCCATGAACAGGGCGATCTTCGTGAAGTTCACCGGGACACCGACCGCACGGGCGGAGTCCTTGCTGCCGCCCACCGCGAAGATCCAGTTGCCGAACTTGGTGCGCAGCAGCAGCCAGGTGGCGATGGCGGCGAACGCCAGCCAGTAGAAGATCGTTATCTTGAAGTTGACGCCGCCGATGCCGATCTCCGAGGCGAAGACGCTCTTGGCCTGGTCGAAGCCGGCCATGTCGGAGATGGAGTCGGACGCCACGTTGCCGGTGAAGATCTTCGTCACGGCGAGGTTGGAGCCCTGGAGGATCAGGAACGAGCCGAGCGTGATCAGGAAGCTGGGGAGCCCCGTCCTGATCAGCAGCCAGCCGTTGAAGGCGCCGACGGCCAGCGACACGATCAGGGCGACGATCACGCCCGTCCACACGTTCATGGACAGCTGGAAGCTGAGGATCGCCGCGGTGAGCGCCGAGGTGGTGACCGCGACACCGGCGGAGAGGTCGAACTCGCCGCCGATCATCAACAGGGCCACCGGCAGCGCCATGATGCCCATGACGGAGGCCTGGTAGAGCACGGTCGCGAGGGCGCTGGTCTCCCGGAAGGAAGGCGCGACGGAGAAGAAGAACAGATAGACGCCGATCGCCGCGATCAGGGCGCCGACCTCGGGGCGGGCCAGCAGCCTGCGGCCCAGGGAGCGTTCAGCGGTACGGCCGTCCTTCTTGGCGGCCGCCGGAGCCGGCGGCGAGGGGGAGCTCGCCGCCGGTGCCGTCGTCTGGGTCATGTCGATCACCGGGTGCCCTTCGCGGCGAACTTGGCGATGGTGTCGATGTTGGACTTGTCGACGAACGCCGGGCCGGTCAGCACGGGTGCCACCCCGCCACCGCTGTAGTTGCCGTTGTTCTTGTAGAGCCAGATGGCATCGACCGACAGATAGCCCTGCAGGTAGGGCTGCTGGTCGACCGCGACGTCGATGTCACCGTCCTGGATGGCGCCGACCAGGTCCTTGTTGAGGTCGAAGGTGGAGAGCTTGGCGTCGCTGCCCGCGTCGGCGATCGACTTCACCGCGGTCAGCGCGAACGGGGCGCCGAGGGTGACGACCTGGTCGATGGACTTGTCCTGGTTGAGCTTCGCGGTGATCGTCGACTGGACCGACGGCATGTCGGTGCCGTTGACGTAGAGGACGTCGGTCTTGCCCTTGAAGCCGTCCTTCACACCCTTGCAGCGGGCCTCCAGGGCGACGTGTCCCTGCTCCTGGATGACGCAGATGGCGTGCTTGGCACCCGCCTCGGTGAACTTCTCGCCGAAGGCCTTGCCTGCGACGTACTCGTCCTGCCCGAAGTACTCCAGGAGTCCCTGGCCCTGCCAGTCGTCGACGCCTCCGTTGAAGCCGACGACGGGGATGCCCGCCTTCGTCGCCTGGGCCACGACGGCCTTCATGGCGTCCGGCTTGGCGAGAGTGACCGCGATGCCGTCGACCTTCTGGTCGATCGCGTTCTGGACGAGGTTGGCCTGGTTGGGGCCGCTGGGGTCGCTGGAGTAGATCAGCTTGATGTTGTCCTTGGCGGCGGCGGCCTGGGCGCCCTTGCGGATGGTGTCCCAGAAGGTGTCGCCGGGGGCGGCGTGCGTGATCATCGCGACCGTCAGACGGGGAGTGCCGGCCTGGCCGGCCGAGACGGCGTCCCCGCTCTCCTCGGTCTGCTTGCCGCCGGAGCTGCTGGAGCATCCGGCCGCGAGCAGTGCGGCTGCGGCTGCCGCCGCGACGACGGGAGCGATTCTGCGGGAGCGGGGGTGGAATGAACGGTCCATCTTTCCGGCACCTCACTGTGCTTCAGGGGAAAGGGATAAGCGGCTGACCGAGCGAACACTGCGGATCACATGCCGTTAACACGGCTGTTGCCTATGACGAGATAGAACCGTCATGCCATCCCGAGGTCAACGTTTGTCATGACATCATTTGTCCATCAGGCCAAGACGTCAGAGCAATTGCGTGGCGCCGGTAAAGCGTGGCCCATGCATGTGAAATGACCGGTGCTCCTGGCCATTTCCCTCCGCTTTCGCGACTGCTTTTCAGGGCGCGAGCAACCACGACGACCCCGCACCCGCCCACGAACCCGGTCATCCGAGCTGTGGGGCGTGCGGGGTCGAAGGGGCGCAGCCCCTGGGGATGGGACGGGTAGGGGCGGCGGGGGCGAGGAGAACGGCGTCGTGGCCGCGTCCGCCGAGGTCGTCTACCTCACCAGCATCGCGGCGCTGCGGTACGCCGCTGCGGCGGCCTCCCGTACCGGGAGTGCGCGGTGGGTGTCGGAGAGGATCTCCACGCCCCAGGGGCCGCGGAAGCCGGCCGTGCGGAGGGCGGTGATGATCCCCGGGAGGTCGAACGAGCCCTCTCCGCACAGGCGTCGGCGATGGACGGTGTCCTCGAAGAGGGTGCCGATGACCTGGCTGTCGGCGTCGTTCAGTTCCACGCCCACGATCCGGGACCCGGGTATCGCCGCCAGGTCGGCGGGCGGGGTGTGGGCGCGCTCGGTGTGCCAGACGTCGATGATCAGGCCGCCCGCCGGGTGACCGGCCGCCTCGACGAGCCGGAGTCCGTCGTGCACGGTCCTGAGGTTGGACCAGGGCAGGGGCTCGACCCCGAGCCGGGCGCCCACCCCGTCGGCCTGCGCCGCCAGCGTCGCGAACTCCCTGGCCCAGACGTCGAGGTCCCAGGGCTCGTCCGCCACGTCGGGGCCGATCTTGAAGGTGCGTGCGCCGAGAGCCTCGATGGCCCGCAGCATTCCGACGCGGAGGGCGTCCGACGCGGCCCGTCGGGGTCCGTCGGCCCACCAGTCGGTCAGCAGCTCCAGCTCGATGTGGCCGATCCCGTTGTCCGCGAAGAGCGAGCGGACGCCGGCGAGCCCGTACTCGCGCTCGGCCTCCACCAGGTCCGCGTACAGCAGCCCGAAGGCCGTGAATCCGGCGTCGCCCGCCGCTTCCACCCGTTCCCGCAGGCTCAGCGGACTGCGCTGGTCGGGCTGGTCGGGAGCGGCGTCGCCCGCGGTGGTCCAACACGTGGCCAGCAATTCGTCAGCGGTCATTTCTGTTTCCTGGATTCCTCAAGCTCGGATTCCTCATGCTCGGAAAAGACGCGGCACCCAATAGCCTCGGCATTGTTGGGTGCCTCGTACGTGCCGGTCAATCCCTCAGAAGACATCAAAAACACATCAGGCCTGCATACGGACCTGTATTCGGGTCCACATACGGCTACGCGGCCCCGCGCAGCACCGCGCGCAGGTGTTCGGCGCTGGCCCACACGTCCTCGACCGGTCCCTTCGCCCTGGGTTCCTCGGTGAGGACGGTGTCCTGTTCCAGGACGTACCAGCCGTCGTAGCCGTGTGCGCCGAGGTGGGTGACGATGGCCTGGACGTCCACGTCTCCCGCGCCCAGCGGGCGGTACATGCCCTTGCGCACGGCCTCGGTGTAACTGAACTGCCCGGACCGGACCTTGGCGGCGAGGGAGGCGTCCACGTCCTTCATGTGGGTGTGGGCGATGCGCTCGGGCGCCTGGCGGGCCAGCTCGGCCGGGTCGGTGCCGCCGATGAGCAGATGCCCGGTGTCGAGGCAGAGCGAGACCGCGGAGTGCTCCAGGACGCGCCGGACCTCGTCGCCGTTCTCGATCATCGTGCCGACGTGCGGGTGCAGCACGGCGCGTACGCCGCGTTCGGCGGCCAGCGAGGTCAGGCGGTCGAGGTTGGACAGCAGCAGCTTCCAGCCGTCGGCGTCGAGTTCGGGGCGGGAGTCGTAACCGTCCTGGCCGGTGACCGCCGACAGGACGAGCACCTCGGCCTTCGAGGCGGCGTAGCTCTCCAGGAGCTGTTCGGTCTCGGGCAGCGGGTCGTGTCCGGGCACGTGCAGCAGCAGAGGCGTGAAGCCGCCGACCGCGTGCAGGTCGTGGTCGGCGAGCACCCGGGCCATGGCGTCCGGCTCGCCGGGCAGGAAGCCCTCGGGGCCGATCTCGGTGGCGGCCAGGCCGACTTCGCGCATCTCGTTCAGCACGCGCTCCGGCGTCAACTGGTAGCCCCAGCCGGGGACTTCGCACACGCCCCAGGAGATGGGCGCGCCGGCGATCCTGTTCAAGGGCGAGTTCGAGGGCGAGTTCAGCGGTGAGGTGGTCATGCCGTGGCCTTTCGGTGGTTCCAGTCGGGGTTGGCGACCGCGGCCGGCGGGCGGCCCGCGAGAACGTCCGCGACACCACGGGCGGCGTCGACGAAGGTGAGGGTCATGGCCCGGCGCGTCATGCCCATCAGGTGGGGGGTGAGGACGACGTCGGGGTGGTCGAACAGCGGGTGGTAGAGGGCCGGTTCGGGGTCGAAGACGTCCAGTCCGACACCCGCCAGCCGGCCCGACTCCAGGGCGGCCAGGGCGGCGTCCGGGTCGAGCAGGCCGCCACGGCCGCAGTTGATCAGGACCGCTCCCGGCTTGACCCGGGCCAGCAGCCGCTTGTCCACGAGGTGCCGGGTCTCCTCGACGAGCGGCGCGTGCAGGGTCAACACGTCGCTGGACTCGGCCAGTTCACCGAGGTCGGCGCAGGCAATCCCGGCGGGCGGCGGGCTGAACGGGTCGTACGCGAGCGTCCGCATCCCGAAGGCAGCGCCGAGTTCGCTGACCCGGCGGCCGATACGGCCGTAGCCGACGATCCCCAGGGTGGCGCCGTCCAGGTCACCGACCGGTACGGCGTTCCGCGCGGCCCAGCGGCCGTCCCGTACCAGCTCGGTCAGCGGTCGCAGCCGCTTGGTCAGGTGGAGGGCCATGGCGAAGACGCCCTCGGCGACGGCCCGGCTGCCGCTGTTCGGGGTGATGACGACGGGGATGCCGCGGTCGGAGGCCGCCGCGACATCGACCAGGTCGACGCCGACGCCGGTGCGGGCGACGACCCGCAGCCGTGGCGTCCGGCTGAGGAAGTCCTCGTCGACCCGCCGGTCGGCGCGCACGATGGCGCCCTCGGCGACCGCGAGGTCCTCGGGGGTGGGATCGGTGACGAAGGTGACCCGCTCGCCGAGGACGGGGCGGACGGTGTCGGTGTCGACGGGACCGAGGGCTACCACGACATGCTCGGCGACGGGCTCGGCGACCTGCTTGGTGACGGGCTTGGTGACGGGCTTGGTCATACGATCAACTCCGCGCCGGATGCCCGAAGTTCGCGCCGGGCACCGCGGGCACCGGCTGCCAGGAGCCGCTCGCCGCGGAGGCCGCCGCAGCCGCGATCACCTCGGCGACGGCGTGCGCGTCCTCGATCGTCGAGTTGTGGTGCTCGATGCCGGCGACGGCGGCGAGGAACTTCTTGGCCTCGATCACCTTGAGGTCGTCGTAGCCCATGCTGTTGCCGGGGCCGGGCTGGAAGCTGGCGTAGTCGCCCATGTGACCGTTGCCGAGCACGGTGGTGTAGCCCTGCTGGGGGCCGCTGCGGTCGAGGGCGACACGCAGCTCGTTCATGCGCTCGAAGTTCCAGGTGACCGAGCCGTCGGTGCCGTAGATCTCGAAGCCGATGCCGCACTGCGGTCCGACGATGACGCGGGACGCCTCCAGTGTCCCCACGGCTCCGCCGCTGAAGCGGACGAGGGCGGCGCTGTAGTCGTCGTTCTCCACGGCCGCCATCTCGCCGTCCTCGATCACCGCGAAGTGCGTGCCCGAGCCCATGGGCAGGAGCGGACGTTCGGTGTAGACGGTGCTGGTGAGGGCGGAGACCTCGTCGATCGGGGCGACGACATAGCTGACCAGGTCCACGACATGGCTCAGCAGGTCGCCGAGCGCGCCGTGCCCGGCCAGGTCCCGCTTGAAGCGCCAGGACAGGGCGCCCTTGGGCTCGGAGGCGTAGCCGGAGAAGAAGGTGGCGCGGACGTTGGTGATCCGGCCGAGCCGGCCCTCGGCGATCAGCTCGCGGGCCCGCTCGACGGCGGGGGCGTGCCGGTAGTTGTAGCCGATGGAGGTGACGACCCCGGCCGTGCGGGCCGCGGCGGCGACCTCGGCGGTCTCCTCGGCACCGCGCCCGACCGGCTTCTCGATCCAGAACGGCTTGCCGGCCTTGGCGGCGGCGATACCGATCTCGTGATGGAGGAGGTTGGGCGCACAGATCGAGACGACCTCGACCTCCGGGTCGTCGAGAACGGCACGGTAGTCGGTACCGGCCTTCTCGTAGCCGAGGACGTCACGGGCATAGGCGGCGCGGTCCTCGGCCGTGTCGGCGGCGTGCACGAGCCGGGGCTTGATGCCCAGCTCGGGATAGACGGACGGCAGTGCCTGGTAGGCACGGCTGTGCAACTTGCCCATCCAGCCGACACTGATCAGTCCGACGCCGATCTCACGGGCGGCGCCCGGGGGGTTGGGGTTCATTGATGTCTCCTGATGGGTGCTGAGCAACCTTGGTGAGGTAAGGCGGGCCCCGTAGGGGCCGCGCCTTTTAGGGGCGCGGGGCTGTATCGATATGCGGCTCCGCCGCGCGGGCGCGACCAGCCACGACGGCGCCGCAGACGAAGACGCTCAGCCCCGCGCAGCGAACAACGCCGCGGAAAACGCCGCGGCGAGCAGGGTCGAGTCGGATCCGATACCGATGAAGGTCCACCCCTCGGCCCGCTTGGCGGCCGCGGCCACCCCGTCGGGAACGAGGAGCCCACACGCCTTGCCATGGTCCGCGGCGGCCTTGCGGACGCGCTCCAGCGCCTCCCGATAGACCGGCGCGCCGAACTCGCCCGGCACACCGAGGTCATGACTGAGGTCGCGGGGACCGACGAACAGCACATCGACGCCGTCGAGAGCCGCGATGGCCTCGACCTCGCCCAGCGCACTCGCCGACTCGATCTGGACGACGCCGAGGATCTCCCCCTCGCGGTCCAGGGCTTCGGCGTCGAGTCCGAAACGGCAGGCCCGGTTGTAGGTGGCCACGCCCCGGTCCCCCGCGGGCGGGTACCTCAAGTGCCGTAGCGCTTCCCGGACTTCGGCCGCCGTGTCGAGGCGGGGCAGCATGATCCCGGCGGCGCCCAGGTCGAGGACACGGCCGATGCGGATGCGCGCCGCGGACTCGACACGTACGACGGTCGGCACCCCATAGGCCGCCGCAGCGGGGACGGTCGTACGGACCTGTTCCTCGCCTCCCGCGCCGTGTTCGAGGTCGAGCAGCAGCCAGTCGGCCCCGGCGGCGGCGCACACCTCGGCCGAGACCGGGGAGGCGAGGCCGACGAAGGTGCCCAGGGTTGCCTCGCCGGCGGCGAGCCGGGCGCGCAGGCGGCCATGGTCCAAGGGAGAGCGATCCGAGGGAGAGTGGTTCAGGGGAAGGGGATTCATCCGTACCACCTCTGGGACGCGAGGCCCTCTTCGTACTCGTCGCGCAGTCGCGCGACGGCATCCTGCTCGGAGATCTCGGCCGGGGCCACGTCCCACCACACCCCGGCGCCGGGCAGGTCGGCGTGCGGGATCACGGGGACGACCAGGACGACCGGGCCGTTGTGGTCGCGGGTGTCGGCCAGCGCGGCGCGCACCTCGTCGGCGGTCGTGGCGCGGAGCGCGCGGGCGCCGAGGCCCTCCGCGATCCTGACCAGGTCGACCCGGAGGTAGTCGCCCTCCAGACGGGCGGGCTTGCCCGAGCCGATCTCCAGGCTGCCGTCGCGGTAGCGGAACTCGTTGCCGAACTCCCGCCCGTTGCAGCCCATTTGGAGTCGGTGGATGACCTGGTAGCCGTGGTTCTCCGGGATCACGACCGTGATCGGGAGCCGCTCCTGGGCGGCCGTGACCAGCTCGGTCGGCGCCATCAGGAAGGTTCCGTCGCCCAGCAGGGACAGCACCCGCTTCGACGGGTCCGGCTCGGCGAAGCGGACACCGATCGCGGCGGGCAGCTCGTAGCCCATGCAGGAGAAGCCGAACTCCAGGTGGGCGAACCGCCCTTCGGTGGCGTCCCACACCTTCTGCAGATCTCCGGGCGGACCACCGGCGGCGGCGATGATCGTGTCCCCGGACCGCGCGTGCTCCTGGAGCAGGCCGATCAACTGGCCCTGGGTGAGGGCGGCTTCGGTGTCCCGTACGACGTCGGAGTCGTCGGGCAGCGACGCGAAGTCGAAGGGGGTGTCCGGGGCGAGTGCGGCGGTACGTTCCGCCTGCCACCGCTCGTCCAGGGCGCGCACCTTCTCCTGCCAACTGGCCGACGTGGTCGTGCCGTTCGCCCGTACGGCAGCTGCCAGCGCGGCAAGGGCCCGTTTGGCGTCGGCCACGATGCCGGTCGCGCCCAGGCGGCCCGCGTCGTGGGCGTTGACGTTGACGCTCGCGAAGCGGACGTCCGGGTTCTGGAAGACGGAGTGCGAGGCGGTGGCGAAGTCCGTCAGGCGCGAGCCGACGGTGAGGACGAAGTCGGCTTCCCGGGCAAGGGTGTTGACCGCCGGAGTGCCTTCCAGGCCGATGCCCCCGAGCTGCCACCAGGCACGGCGCTGGACGGCGCCCTTGCCCGCGAACGTCTCGACGACGGGAACGCCCGCCGCCTCGGCCAGCGCCTCCAACTCCTCGGTGGCACCGGAGTACACGACCCCGCCACCGGCGATGATCAGCGGCTTCTCCGCCTCGGCGAGCATCCGCGCGACCACCGCGACCTCGTCCGCGTCCGGCGCCGGGCGGCGGATCGTCCAGTCGCGCTCGGCGAAGAACGCGACCGGATAGTCGTACGCGTGGGACTGGATGTCCTGCGGGAGGGAGACGACGACCGCGCCGGTGTCGACGTCGGTGAGGGCCCGCATCGCCGCGGGGAGCGCGGTGAGCAGCTGCTCGGGCCGGGTGACGCGGTCGAAGAAGCGGGAGACGGGCCGGAAGGCGTCGTTCACCGAGGTGTCGGCCTCGATGGGGTGCTGGAGCTGCTGAAGTACGGGGCCCTGGTGGCGAGTTGCGTACGTGTCGCCCGGGAGCAGGAGCACAGGCAGCCGGTTGACCGTGGCGAGGCCCGCGCCGGTCACCATGTTGAGGGCGCCCGGGCCGATGGAGGCGGTGACCGCCAGGGTGGAGTGCCTGCGCGTCGCCTTGGCGTAGGCCGTCGCGATGTGGACGAGCGCCTGCTCGTTACGGCCCTGCACGAACGGGAGTTGGTCGCTGAGCTGGTCGAGGGCCTGGCCGAGCCCGGCCACGTTGCCGTGGCCGAAGATGCCCAGCGCGGCCGGTATGAGTCGGCGGCGGTGGCCGTCGGCCACGGAGTACTGCCGGGAGAGGTAGGTGACGACGGCCTGGGCGACGGTGAGGCGCACCGTCGCGCCCTGTCGCTGTGGCGTCCGGTCGGTCATGAGTCGGCTCCTGATCGGGGATGGGGAAGGGCCTGTCCTGAGTTACCCCGTCGTCCGCGCGTAGCGCGGGCGCAGCGGCGTTCGGTGCGTGCGATCGGCGTGCCGGACGAACGACCTGGTAACGGAGCTACCTGGGCGTTTGGCCGGTGCGGCTGGGGTCACCCTCCGGGGGAGTGCGTGCCGGGCGTCGGGGCGCAGGCGGGGGACTCAGAACAGGCCCTGCGGGGACGCGTCGTGGGTGTCGTACGGGGGACGCGGCGGCCAGGTCACCAGGGGCGGCCGTGCAGAACGACGGTCTTGACCTCGGTCATCTCGCTGACGGCGGCCCGGGGGCCCTCCTTGCCGTAGCCGCTGCCCTTGAGGCCGCCGTACGGCATGAGGTCGGCGCGCCACAGGGGCGTCCAGTTGATGTGGACGGAACCGGCATCGATCTCCCGGACGGCCCGGACCGCGCCTGCCACGTCGGAGGTGAAGATGCCCGCGCCGAGGCCGTAGGCGGTGCCGTTGGCCTGGGCGATGGCGGACTCCCAGTCGGCGGCCGGGCTGACGGCGATCGCCGGACCGAACAACTCGTCCTGGCTGAACGGCGATTCGGGGTCCACGTCGGCGACCACGGCGGGCCGCACGACAGCTCCGTCGCGCTCGCCGCCGGTCAGGACGCGGGCGCCGTCCGTCCCGGCCCGCGCGATGGCCCGCTCGACCCGTTCCGCCTCGGCGGTCGTGATCAGGGAGCCCATGGTCGTGTCGGGGGACGACGGGTCGCCGGTCCGGATGGCCTCGACCTTGGGGACGAGGGCGTCGAGGAAGTCGGCGGTGACGTCGGGGTGGGTGATGACTCGCTGGACGGAGATGCAGACCTGTCCGGCGTTGACGTAACCGCCCAACGCGACGGCGCTCGCGGCCAGTTCGAGGTCGGCGTCGGGCAGGACGACGACCGGGCAGGAGGCGCCCAGTTCGAGGGAGAGCTTCTTCACCCCGGCGACGCGGGCGATGTGTTCGCCGGTCGCGGTGGAGCCGGTGAAGGAGATCTTCCGTACGCGGGGGTCGGTGACGAGCAGGTCCCCCAGCACTCCGCCGGAGCCGACGAGCACCGACAGCACGCCCTCGGGAAGTCCGGCGTCCACGAAGCACTCGGCAAGTTCCAGCGCGGTCAGTGGAGTCGAGGTCGCCGGCTTGAGGACGACCGCGTTGCCCGCAGCGAGCGCGGGGGCCAGTTTGTGGAGTACCAGCAGCGAGGGGTAGTTGAACGGTGTGATGGCGACGACCACTCCGCACGGCTGGCGCAGGGTGAAGCCCAGCTTGTCCTGGCCGGTGCCGCGATTGGCGTCCAACGGCAGGGTCTCGCCGTAGAGTTGCGTGCCCTCGAAGGCCGCGAGCCGGATCAGGTCCCCGGATCGTGATGCCTCGCCGGTGGCCTCCGTGATGGTCTTGCCCGACTCCGCGCTGATGGTCCGCGCGATCCTGTCGGCCCGCTGGTCGGCGAGTTCCGCCGCGCGCAGCAGGATCGTCATCCGCTCGTGGGCGGGTGTACGCCGCCATACGGCGGCACCCCGTACCGCCGCCGCGAGGGCCGCCTCGACGTCCTCGGGGCCGGCGACGGCCACGGTGCCGACGGTCTTGCCGTCGAAGGGCGACGTCACGTCGTGGGTCCGTCCCGACGGCCCCGCCGACGATTGCCACCGGCTTCCGATGAGTAGTTCCGCAGGCGCCATTGCCTTCTCCCTCCAGAAACCGTCAGGGCTGGTCCGAAGTGCTGGTCCGAAGTGCTGATCAGCCAACGGCCAGGCCGATTGCCTGGCCGCAACGGTAGGTGGGCCGCGGGGCATTTCTGAAGGGCCGGAATCCATCATTATCGCGTCATCGACCACATCATTTTTCCATCATCCACGCCACTGGTGCACTAGGGTGAGGACCACCCTCACGGGTTTGGAGTGATGGACGTCACATGGAACCCGTCGGTCACCTGAGGGCAGAGCCAGGCATGGAACCACCCTTCCGGGCCCGCATACGCGCGGGCGACGAGAACTCCTTCCGCGTGCTCTTCCAGGACCACGGGCGGGCTGTGTACAACCACTGTTTCCGTCTGACCGGGGACTGGTCGGTCGCCGAGGACTGCGTCTCGCTGACGTTCCTCGAAACCTGGCGGATGCGGGAGAAGGTCGAGCCGGACGGCGGCAGTCTGCTGCCGTGGCTGCTGGGGATCGCCACCAACGTGGTGCACCACCGCAGACGTACGGCCCGGCGGCACCGGGCCCTGATGGAACGTATGCCTCCGCCCGGCCTGTTGCCGGACTTCGCCGACGAGGTGGTCGGCCGGCTGGAGGACCAGGAGCGGATAGCCGCGGTGCGCAAGGCACTTGACCAGGTGTCGCGGCCGGACCGCGAGGTGCTGGCGCTGTGCGTGTGGGCCGGCCTTGACTACGCCGCGACCGCCGAGGCGCTGGGGATACCGGTGGGCACCGTCCGTTCCCGGCTGTCCCGGGCGCGCCGCCGGCTGGAGAAGCTGGCGCTGAAAAATCTGGAGCAGAACCTGGAACCCGCGGCTGCGCGGCGGCAGCAGACAGGTGACCGCCACGAGGCGGTCCGGCCGAGCAGTGGGAAGGGAGAGGGACCGTGGTGAGCAGGGACCAGGAGCAGGACGAAGACGTGCGAGAGCTGCGCAGGCTGCTGGCCGTGCCGGCCGAACGGGACTTCCCCGAAGGCCGACGGGTTCAGCGGGAGGAACATCTGATGCGCGGTTTGCGGACGTTGGCGGGACAGCGGACCGACGGGCGCGGGCGCCGGGTGGGTCAGCGGCTGGCGATGGGGCTGGCGGCGGCAGCGGTCGCGGCGGGCGTGACGGTGGCGCTGCCGGGCGGGTCGGACAGCGGGACGGAGAGCGGGACGGAGAGCGGGACGGAGAGCGGGAAGAAGACCGAGAAGGGGGCCGAACAAGGGACCGAGAAGGGCACGGGGACCGGGAACGGGAAGAAGACCGACGTGGTGCCGGCCGGCTACGCGCTGAAGAAGAACGCGAACGGCACGCTGACCATCTATATCAAGGAGGTCAGCATCTGGAGGAACGGGGACGCGGCGCACTTCAAGGAGATGACGGCCAAGATCCGGGCGGCCGGTTTCAACGCGGTCGTCGAGAACTTCCCCTGGGACAAGGTCTGCGGGCAGGACCGGGGAGAGGTCCTGATGCCGGAGAAGACCGGTGACGGCGACTGGGACCAACGGTTCGTCATGACGCACGCGGACACATATCTGGTCACGGTGCACGAGCCCGAACCCGGACCGAAGGAGCCCGGCACGACGCAGCCGACCTTCTACAGCGACAGGTTCATCAAGGGCCCGGTCAAGCCGTGCAAGTCCTCGTGACCCGCCCGATGACGTGGTGAGGCCGTGACGCGGCCGTGCGACACGGCCGCGTCACAACGGGCGGATCAGCGCCCGTGGTTGTGCATGACGTGCTTGGTGCGCGAGTAGTCGTCCAGCGCGTAGATCGACAGGTCACGCCCGTAGCCGGAGCCCTTGAAGCCGCCCCAGGGGACTTCGCCGGCCAGGACGAGATGGGAGTTGACCCAGACGGTGCCGAAGTCGAGGCGGGCGGCGATGTCGTGGCTGCGGCGGGCGTTCTCGGTCCACACCGACGCCGAGAGGCCGAGGGGGACGTCGTTGGCCCGTCGTACGGCCTCCTCCTCGTCGGCGAAGGTCTCGACCGTGATCACCGGCCCGAAGATCTCCTCGCGGGCGGCTTCAGCCCCTTCGGGTACGTCGACCAGCACGGTCGGGGCCACGAAGTAACCGGGCCCGTCGAGGGCGCCGCCGCCCGTCGCCGCGCGGAGGCCTTCGGTCCTCGCGCGCTCCAAGTAGCCGGTGACACGGTCGAAGTGGGCCTTCGAGACCATCGGGCCGACCTCGACGTCCTCGCCGGAGGTCGGCTCACCGACGACCAACGACCGTACCTCGCCGACGAGTTGCTCGACGAAGCGCTCGGCGACCGACTCGTGGACGAGTACGCGGCAGGCGGCCCCGCACTCCTGGCCCGAGTTCCAGAATCCGGCGGTACGCAGTGAGGTCGCGGCGGCCGAGAGGTCGGCGTCCGGGAAGACCACGACCGGGGCCTTGCCGCCGAGTTCGAGGTGGACGCGCTTGAGGGTGTCGGCGGCGGCCCGGGCGACGGCACGGCCGCTGGAGACGGAACCCGTCAGGGCGATCATGTCGACGTCCGGGTGCTCGGCGAGGCGGGCACCGACGGGTGCGCCGTAACCGGTGACCACGTTCACCACCCCCGGCGGCAGCAGATCGGCGACGAGTTCGGCGAACTTCAGGGTGGTCAGCGGGGTCTGCTCGGACGGCTTGATGACGAGGGTGTTGCCGGCGGCGAGGATGGGCGCGATCTTCCAGGCGGCCATGAGCAGGGGGTAGTTCCACGGGGTGATCACGCCGATCACCCCGAGCGGCTCGCGCAGGATGACCGACAGGTGGTCCTCGGCGTAGTCGCCGGCGGCCAGGGAGGTGGTCGCACGCACGGCGCCGGCCATGAAACGGAACGTGTCGATCGTCATGGCTATGTCGTCCCGGGACACCGCGAGCGGCTTGCCGGTGTTGGCCGACTCCAGCCGGACCAGGACGTCGGCGTTCTCGGCCAGCCGGTCGGCGACGGCGTGCAGCACCTCCGAACGGTCCTTGGGCACCCGCCGCGCCCACGCCTCCTTGGCCGCGACCGCGGCGGCGACCGCCCGGTCGACGTCCTCGACGGTCCCCTCGGGAACCCGGGCGATGACACTCTCCGTACTCGGGTCGACCACGTCGATGACCCGCCCGGCCGCCCCGTCGACGAACTTCCCGTCGACGAAGTGGTGGGCCGGGGGAAGATCGGCCTCGGTGATCAGGGGCGGTACGTCTGCGGCACGTCGCACCGTGGGCGTCGTCGTCGGACCGGCGGCGGTGGTCGTCATCAGTAACTCCTTGAGTGGGGTGGGGTGGAACAGCCGGGGGCGGGTGGACGTATGTCGGGTGCGGGTGCGGGTATGAGTGCCGGGGGCATGTGCGGTGGCCGGGGTCAGGTGCGGGTGGGTCCAGTCGGGTGCAAGTGGCCGTAAGCCAGGCGCGATTGGCTGTGGTCGGGTGCAAGTAGCCGTAGCCAGGCGCAAGTTGGGACCAGGCCACTCGGTACTCGGACCGACCCCCACCCCGTGCTCCGACCGACGGTCCCGACCACGCCGACCACCCCTCACCCCGCCGCAGTCAGCCGGGGAAGTGCCTCGACCAGCGAGGCGATCCTCGCCGTCGTATCCGCGTCGAGGCCGAGAAGCGGCTCGCGCGGACCCCCGACCGGGAAGCCGGCCGCGTCCAGTGCGGCCTTGACCGCCGGGATGAACGGGGCGGACATGATCGCGTCCATCAGGGGATAGATCCGGGCCCATTCGGCCTGCGCGCGGGGCAGGTCGCCGGCGCGCAGCGCGCGGTGGATCGAGACGAGTTCGGCCGGCATGACGTTCGCGGTGCCGGCCATGACACCGGCGGCGCCCTCGGTGATGGCCTGCAACAGGAGGCTGTCCCAGCCTATGAAGGTGGAGATGACGTCGCCGTAGCGGTGGATGAGCTGGCCCGCCTGGGCCATGTCCGCGCTGGTGTCCTTGATGTACTGGATGTTCTCGACCTCGCGGGCGAGCTGCCCGACCGTCTCCGGCGAGAGGTTGACGCCGGTGGCCCCGGGCAGGTTGTAGAGCATGATCGGGATGTCGACCGCGTCGGCGACGGTGCGCAGGTAGTGCAGCGTCTCGTCGAGTGTGAGCGGCTCGTAGTAGGGGGCGACCACCATCAGGACCGAGGCGCCGGCGGCCTCGGCGTGGCGGGACAGTTCGATCGCCTCCCTGGTGCTGACCGCACCGGTCTGGGCGATGACCGGCACACGTCCGGCAGCCTGGTCGACGACCGTCTCGACCAGGTGGCGCCGCTCCGCGCCGCTCATGGCCGCGAACTCACCGGTGGATCCGCAGACGACGACACCGTCGACCCCGCCGTCGACACTGCGGTCGACCAGGCGGCGCAGTGTCTTCTCGTCGATCTCCCCGTCCGGCGTGAACGGTGAGGCGAGTGCGGTCAGGACACCGCTCAGCTGTGACGACATTCTTGGTTCTCCTCGGGTGGAGCTGGGGGCGGGGTGGGGAGTCGGGGTCGGGTCGGAGCTGCGGACCTACGCGACCGTGTGCACCGGCGCCAGGTCCTGCCGGGCGGTCTGGCGGTCGGTGGCGAGCAGGCTCCGGGCCTCCTGCGCGGCCGACAGGCCGGTCTGGATCGCGGTCTCGGTGTAGAGGGTGCCGAGGTAGTCACCGGCCAGGAGGACCCTGCCGGTACGACGGGTCAGGGTCTGCTGGAGCTTGCCGCGGCCGGGGAAGCAGTACGGCGCGCCCGTGGGCCAGCGCTGGACCTCGGCCTCGACGACCTTCTCGGCGAAGCCGGGCAGGACCTGGTCCAGGTCGTCGAGGTAGATCCGGCGGATCTTGTCGTCGTCGTGCTCCAGCAGCTCACGCGCCAAGCTGCCCGGCGAGAACGTCATGAGGCTGCTGCCGGGCGTACGTTCCGTCTCGTAGCCGTGCACGACGTTCGACATGTTCAGCGCGACGTTGAAGGACCGCTTCGGGGTCGCGATGCCGTAGGCGTCGTCCCAGACCTGGCGTTCGGTCTCGTCGGTGAGGAACGCCGCGCTCACGTAGGGGCCGTAGACGATCTTCGACAGGGCCTCGCGGACATCGCGGTCGAGGTCGACGGCGATCCGGTGGCTGACGGTCGCGGGAGTGGCCAGGACCACGCAGCGGGCCTCGACCTCCTTCTCCACGCCGTTCTCCCGGTAGCGGACGACGGCGGAGTCCGTCTTCTGGACGATCTCGTCGACGGTCGCGTTCAGCCGCACCCGGTCCGACAGGGCGGCGGCGATGCTCTCGGTGAGGGTGGACGGCCCGCCGACGATGCTCTCCGAGAGTCCGGCGCCGATGTTCCACACCAGGCTGAAGTAGCCCACGCCCGCGCCGGCCGACAGCTGGTCGATGTCGGCGGCGGAACGGGTCACGGTGGGCTTGAACAGGGCCTCGGCGTCCTCGGGCAGATCGCCGATGAAGTCCTTGAAGGAACGGTCGTTCATGAAGTCGTAGATCCGCTGCTGGCGTTGGGCCTCGGTCTCGCCGCGCCGCCGCTGCACGATACGGGCGTACCGGGCCACCGACAGGGCGACCTTGGCGCCCGCCCTGACCATGCCGACCCGCGCCGCCATCGGCATGGGGATGCGGAACGGGTACGTCTCCACCCGGCCCTTGAGCAGCAGCTTGCCGTTCATCGACAGCCCGGCCAGCGAGCCGGGCACCGCCACCGAGTCGACACCGGTGCTGCTGAGCAGCCACGACGTCGCCGAGTCGCCGCCGGCGTAGACATGCCCGCCCCAGTTGAGCCAGTACGGTCCGCGGCGCTCCGACCGGATACGTCCGCCGACCCGCCCCTCGGACTCCAGCAGAAGCGTGTCCCAGTGCCGCAGGCGCCAGCCGGCGGCAAGGCCCGCTATGCCGCCTCCCACGATCACTACGTCTTTCATCGGTAACCCTCCTGCGGAAGTGCGGGTGAAGAATTTCGGCTGGTCGAAGAGCCCGGGCGCGCGATGTGCCGTATCCCGTGGACATGCCGATCGATACGCGGCCAAGGCCGTATTGCTGGAGCCCGGCGGGTCAGACGCGCATGGGGCTGCCGACCGGTTCGGTGCGAGGCGTCAGCGCGGCGGCTTCGTGCAACGCCATACCGCGTGTCTCCGGTGCCCACAGGACGGAGACGACCGCGCCGACGGCCATGCCGATCAGCAGCCGCAGGACGAACAGCCACACCGGGTCGGTGGCCCAGAACTGGGCGACGGAGCAGACGATGACGGCGATCAGGTCGATGGTGTAGAGGACCTGGCGACCGAACCTGTCGGTCAGCCGGCCGCCGGCGAAGGCGCCGAGGAAGATGCCGATGAGCGCGGACGCGCCGATGAGGCCCTGGGCGGAGTCGGACAGGTCCAGCTGGGGCGTGATCTGCACCATGGCGACGCCGATGACGCTCAGGACGTAGCCGTCGAGGAACGGGCCTCCTGAGGAGTACAGCGCGAGCTTCTTGTGGAAGCGCGAAAGGGGCGCGTCATCGAGCCTGTTGCCTGTGATCGGTTCTGCGCTTGCGGTCATCACGACCTCCGGGAGCGGTTCCCGGACCCGTCCCTTCAAGGGCAGGTCCGGGCCAGGTGGCCCGAGGGAGCTCCGGTCTCGCCTGGGATTGCCCGCCACCTTAGGATGTGATCACAAATCACACAATGGGTTGGGGTGGAGTTCCGATGGTGTTCTTCGAAGAGGGTTCCCCGTCGGGCGGCCCGGCCGAGAGTGCGGCGGAGGCGGGCCTTCGTCGAACCCCTGCCGCCGACCAGGCTGTTTATGATTCAGTCGTGCGTATGTCCAAACGTGTCGAGCCGGCGCCCTCCATGACCGACCAGGTGTACGCGGTGCTGCACGAGGCGATCACGAGCGGCGAGTACCCCGCCGGCTACCGCCTGCGCATCCGCGATCTCGCCGCCGAGGTCGGGACCAGTGTGATGCCGGTACGGGAGGCCATCCGCCGCCTGGAGGAGGCCGGCTTCGCCGAGCGCGTTCCGCACAAGGGCTCGGTGGTGAAGGGCCAGCACCTCGACGAACTGCTCCACATCTACGACACCCGGCAGATCCTGGAGGTCGAGGCCGCGCGCCGTGGCGCCGCCCGCATCGCCGAGGCGGACGTCGCCCGGATGCGCGAGGAGTACGACCTGATGCGGCGCGCGATCACCGAGCGCGCCGTCGTTCCGTACCTCGACCACGACGAGGCCCTGCTCACCATCCTCTACGAGGCGGCCGGCAACCCCGTCCTGCTGAACACCATCCGCACGCTGTGGCAGCACTGCCGCGCCTACAAGATCGTCGGCGCCCGCGCCTACCTCGACGCACCTGGTGACGACGCCCTGTGGCGCTACCAGGAGGACCTGCTCAAGGCCGTCCACGCGCATGACGCCCAGGCGGCGGCGGCCATCAGCACCGAGTCACTGGCCAACGCCACCGACCGGATCAAGGCGCAGCTGGTCTAGAGCCGGACGCCTCGGCGGAGGCATCCGACCGGCCATGTCCGGCCCCGCGGATTACCGCCCGGCTGCCGGTTCGCTACGTCCCCGGTCGGTCCTCCGGATCGCCGTGATCGGCCTCGCGCTCGTCCGTCGAATTCGTTACCAAAGAATTTTCCCTGGTCAGAGCTGGTGTCACAGGTCTCTGAGCAAAAAAGATCTGTGATCACATCTTGTCAGACCTCGGTGAAGGTGCGAAGTTACCTGCCATCACCCCGCCCTGCACATCATCCCGAAACAGGGTCTTTGACGTGATTTGTGCGCTCGGGCATTTCAGCCACAGGGAGAGTCTCATGAAGCGTCTACGCGATTCACGTCTGGTTCGCTTCGGGGCGATCGTCGGATCCGTCGCCCTGATCGGGTCGACGGCCGCGTGCGGTTCGTCCACCACCGGTTCGTCCACCGCCGCGGCGGACACCGTGCCGAAGAAGGTCGACTCGATCGCCGCCCTGGTCCCCAAGTCGATCGCCGCGAAGGGGACCCTGACGATCGCCGCCGCCACCTACCCGCCCGCTGTGATCGAACCCGCCAACGGCGCGACTCCCACCGGCTGGGACATCGAGAACGTACGGCAGATCGCCGCGGTCCTGGGCCTGAAGGTCCAGATCAAGATCGCCCCGTTCAACGGCATCATCACCGGCCTCCAGGCGGGCCGTTACGACGCCGCGACCGGGGAGATCTACGCGACGCCCGAGCGCACGGCGACCGTCACGTTCGTGACCAACCACTCGTCGGCCGACGCCCTGATGGTGCCCGTCGGCAGCAAGATCACCAGTGCCGCCAGTGAGACGGACCTCTGCGGTCACACGCTGGCCGCGTCGCTCGGTTCCGCCGAGGCGGCGCTGGCCGAGAAGCTCGCGGGCAAGTGCAAGAGCGCGGGCAAGGGCCCGATCACCGTCAAGACCTTCGACTCGCAGGCCAACGTCAACCTCGCCCTGCGCGGCGGCCGGGTCGACGCGGCGGTGAGCAGCGCGAGCCAGGTGGCCTATGTGATGAGTCAGGCCAAGAACCAGTTCAAGCTGGTCGAGCTGCCCTGGGCCCCCAAGTACAAGACCGGCATGGTGTTGCCGCGTAACAGCGACACCGAGAAGTTCGCCGAGGCGGTCCGGGCGGCCACCGACCACCTGATCGAGAACGGTGAACTGCAGAAGATCCTCGACAAGTTCAACGCCGGCCAGGGCCTGATCGAGAAGGCCGAGATCCTCTCGTCCGCCGCCGACGGGTCGACGGGGAGCAACTGATGAAGGCAGTCACCGTCACCGACTCCACCCGGGTGGACGCGTCGGCCGTCCCGCCCTCGGAACTCGTGCCGCTGCGCTATCCCGGCCGGCGCCTCGCCGCCCTGCTCGTTCTCCTCGTCGCGGCGAGTCTGGGCTACTCCGTGGTGACCAACGACAACTTCGAGTGGCCGGTCGTCTGGGACTACCTGTTCAACCCCGAGATCATGGCAGGCCTTCGCACCACACTGATCCTGACCGTGTCGTCCATGACTCTGGGTATCTCCCTCGGCATCGTTCTGGCTGCCTGCCGGATGTCGGAGAACCGGGTGCTCTCCTCGCTGTCGGGTGCCTATCTGTGGTTCTTCCGGGGTACGCCGCTGCTGGTCCAGCTGATCTTCTGGTTCAACCTCTCGGCCCTCTACCCCCGGTTGTCGCTCAGCATGTTCGGCGGTCCTGAGCTCGCCGGCGCGGCCACCAACAGCGTGCTGAACCTGTGGGCCGTCGCCATCATCGGCCTGACCTTGAACGAGTCGGCCTACATGGCCGAGATCGTGCGCGGTGGCCTGCTCTCGGTGCCCAGGCACCAGAGCGAGGCGGCGATCGCGCTCGGGATGAACCGGTGGCTGACCTTCCGCAGGGTCGTCCTGCCCCAGGCCCTGCGGGTGATCGTCCCGCCCACCGGCAACCAGGTCATCGGCATGCTGAAGCACTCCTCGCTGGTGAGCATCATCGCTCTCGCCGACCTGCTGTACTCGGCGCAGTTGATCTACTCGCAGAACTTCCGCACGATCCCGCTGCTCGTCGTGATCTCGCTCTGGTACCTGGTGTGCACCACGGTGCTGTCCTACGCCCAGAGCCATATCGAGCGGCACTACGGGCGCGGGGTCCACGTCGGCGGGCAGCGGCCCGGCGGACTCGCGAAGCTCCGCTCGCTGGGCTCCCGGCTCGCGCAGCGGTCCCGGTCGAACGACAACCCGACCGACAACCCGACTCCGGCGTGACGAGGCGTAACGAAAGGACCGGTGAATCTCCGATGAGCGCAACGACATCCGCGCCCGACGGCACTGACACCTCGACGGCCGACCCCATCGTCCGGATCATCGACCTGCACAAGAGCTTCGGCTCGGTCGAGGTCCTCAAGGGCGTCGACCTGGAGGTGCACCGCGGCCAGGTGGTCGTGATCCTCGGGCGGTCCGGCTCGGGCAAGAGCACCATGCTGCGGTGCGTCAACCACCTGGAGCGCCCGTCCCGGGGCACCGTCGTCGTGGACGGCGAGGTGGTCGGCTACCGCATCAAGGGCGACAAGCTGTACGAACTGCCGCCGTCGGCCGTCGCCAAGCAGCGCACCAAGACAGGCATGGTCTTCCAGGCGTACAACCTGTTTCCGCACATGACGGTGCTGGAGAACCTCATCGAGGCGCCGCGCCGCGTCAAGGGCGTGAACCGGGCCGAGGCGGTCAAGGACGCGATGCGGGCGCTGGAGGAGGTGGGGATGGAGCACAAGGCCGAGGTCTACCCCAGCACCCTGTCCGGCGGTCAGCAGCAGCGGGTCGCGATCGCTCGGGCCCTGGTCATGAAGCCCAGCGTCATGCTCTTCGACGAGCCGACCTCGGCCCTGGACCCCGAGCTGGTCGGCGAGGTGCTGAACGTCATGAAACGGCTGGCTACCAGCGGTATGACGATGATGGTGGTCACCCACGAGATCGGCTTCGCCCGCGGTGTCGCCGACGAGGTGGTCTTCATGTCCGAGGGCCGGCTCGTCGAGAAGGGCCCGCCGTCCCAGGTGATCGACGCGCCCGTCCACGAGTCGACGCGTCTCTTCATCGACAGCATCCTCTGACCCCATCCCCTGCCGAGGCGGGATTCAGATGGCGTCGCGGATGGCCTGCTCGAAGCCGACGACATGGCTGCGGGCGAGCCGCGCCGCCCGGTCGGAGTCCCCGGCGACGATCGCCTCGATCAGCGGTCCGTGCTCCTCGACGTGGCCGGCCATGCCGGGCAGCCGGTCGATGAACAGGCACCAGATGCGGGTGGCCAGGTTGTCGTGGCGGACGAGGGTGTCCTCCAGGTACGGGTTGTGCGCGGCGGCGTAGATCGCGCGGTGGACCTGGAGGTCCAGGTGCATCAGCTCGGTGGAGTCGCCCCCACGGGAGTCCACGCTCTCCAGCTCCCGCCACAGGGCCGTCAGGCTCGCCCGGTCGGCGGCCGTGGCGCGCCGCGCGGCCTGGGCGGCGGCCAGGGGCTCCAGCTCCTGGCGCACCTCGGAGATATGGGCCAGGTCCGTGATGTTCACGTCGGTGGCGAAGGTGCCGCGCCGGGGATAGGTCGCGATCAGGCGCTCGTACTGGAGCCGCTTGAGCGCCTCGCGCACCGGCGTACGTCCGACGCCGAGGGACAGCCCCAGCTGCTCCTCGTTGATCGGTGCGCCGGGGCGGATCTCCAGCATGACGAGCCGGTCCCGGATGGCGCGATACGCGCGTTCGGAGAGGGGCATCTCCTCGCCCCTGGGCTCGGTCACCACGTCCTGCACGGGAGGCCCCCTTGACCTGTCGGGCGAGTTCCCATACCTTACCGCCAAGCCTGATATATCAGTTGCTCATCAGTTGACCCTCAGGACGGTGCACAGATGACCACGAACCCGTCGATCACCAGAGCCACCTCCTCCGCCCTCTCCCTCCCGCTCGGCACGCTCGACCCGGAGGTCGCCACCGCCGTGGCCGCGGAGCTGCACCGTCAGCAGTCCACCCTGGAGATGATCGCCTCGGAGAACTTCGCCCCGGCCGCTGTCATGGAGGCCCAGGGCTCGGTCCTCACCAACAAGTACGCCGAGGGCTACCCGGGCCGCCGCTACTACGGCGGCTGCGAGCACGTCGACGTCATCGAGCAGCTGGCCATCGCCCGCGTGAAGGAACTCTTCGGCGCCGAGGCCGCCAACGTCCAGCCGCACTCGGGCGCCCAGGCCAACGCGGCCGCGATGTTCGCGCTGCTCGACCCGGGCGACACGATCCTCGGCCTCGACCTGGCGCACGGCGGCCACCTCACCCACGGGATGCGGCTGAACTACTCCGGCAAGCTGTACGACGTCGTGCCGTACCACGTACGCGAGTCCGACATGCGCGTCGACATGGACGAGGTCGAGCAGCTGGCGCTGGCGCACCGGCCGAAGATGATCGTCGCCGGCTGGTCGGCGTACCCCCGGCGGCTGGACTTCGCGGAGTTCCGGCGGATCGCCGACGCGGTGGGCGCGTATCTGCTGGTGGACATGGCGCACTTCGCCGGTCTGGTGGCCGCGGGCCTGCACCCGAACCCGGTGCCGTACGCCGATGTCGTCACGACCACCACGCACAAGACCCTGGGCGGTCCGCGCGGCGGCGTGATCCTCAGCCGGGCCGGCCTGGCCAAGAAGATCAACTCGGCGGTGTTCCCCGGTCAGCAGGGCGGACCGCTGGAGCACGTCATCGCGGCGAAGGCGGTCGCCTTCAAGGTGGCGGCCGGCGAGGAGTTCAAGGACCGGCAGCGGCGCACCCTGGACGGCGCCCGCATCCTCGCCGGGCGGCTGCTGGCCGACGACGTCGCCGAGGCCGGGATCACCGTGCTGACCGGCGGCACCGAGGTCCATCTGGTCCTCGTCGATCTGCGGAACTCCGCCCTCGACGGCAAGCAGGCCGAGGACCGGCTGCACCGCGTCGGCATCACCGTCAACCGCAACGCGGTGCCGTTCGACCCGCGCCCGCCGATGGTGTCGTCGGGCCTGCGGATCGGTACGCCCGCCCTGGCCACCCGGGGCTTCGGCGAGACCGAGTTCCGGGAGGTCGCCGACATCATCGCCCAGGCGCTGAAGGAGGAGCGGCTCGGCGACGAGCACGCGGGCCTCCTGCGCGACCGGGTCGGAAAGCTCGCCGACGCGTTCCCCCTGTACCCCCATCTCGACGGAGCTGTGGCATGACCGCCGACACCCTGCCGGAGCACCCGGACTGGCTCTGGCGCAACCCGGAGCCGCGCTCCTCGTACGACGTCGTCATCGTCGGCGCGGGCGGCCACGGCCTGGCCACCGCCTATTACCTGGCCAAGAACCACGGCATCACGAACGTGGCCGTCCTGGAGAAGGGCTGGCTGGCGGGCGGCAACATGGCCCGCAACACGACGATCATCCGCTCGAACTACCTGTGGGACGAGAGCGCGGCGATCTACGAGTACGCGCTGAAGCTGTGGGAGCTGCTCCCGGAGGAGCTGGACTACGACTTCCTGTTCAGCCAGCGCGGTGTCCTCAACCTCGCGCACACCCTCCAGGACGTCCGCGAGGGCATGCGCCGCGTCAACGCCAACCGTTTCAACGGGGTCGACGCCGAGTGGCTCCAACCGGACGAGATCGCCAAGGTCTGCCCCATCCTCAACGTCTCGTCCCGCACCCGGTATCCGGTGCTCGGCGGCACCTTCCAGCCGCGCGCGGGCATCGCCAAGCACGACCACGTCGCCTGGGCGCTGGCCCGCCGCGCCGACGAGCTGGGCGTGGACCTGATCCAGGGCTGCGAGGTCACCGGGTTCCTCAAGGACGGCGACCGGGTCGTGGGCGTCGAGACCAACCGGGGCCGCATCCACGCGGGCCGCGTCGGCCTCGCGGCGGCCGGGCACAGCGGTGTGCTGGCCCAGCGGGCGGGCGTACGGCTGCCGGTGCAGTCGCATCCGCTCCAGGCCCTGGTCTCCGAGCTGCACGAGCCGGTGCATCCGACGGTCGTCATGTCGAACCACGTGCACGTGTACGTCTCGCAAGCGCACAAGGGCGAGTTGGTGATGGGCGCGGGCGTGGACTCGTACACCGGCTACGGCCAGCGCGGCTCGTTCCACGTCATCGAGCAGCAGATGGCCGCCGCCGTCGAACTGTTCCCCGTCTTCGCCCGCGCGCACGTCCTGCGGACCTGGGGCGGCATCGTCGACGTCACGCCGGACGCCTCGCCGATCATCGGCACCACCCCGGTCGAGAACCTGTACGTCAACTGCGGCTGGGGAACGGGCGGTTTCAAGGCGACCCCGGCCGCCGGCTGGACCTTCGCGCACACCATCGCCACCGGCGAACCGCATCCGCTGAACGCCCCCTTCGCCCTCGAACGCTTCACGACGGGCGCGTTGATCGACGAGCACGGCGCCGCGGCCGTGGCCCACTGAGAGAAGGACACCGTGCTGCTGATCAGCTGCCCTTGGTGCGGTCCGCGTGACGAGACCGAGTACCACTACGGCGGACAGGCCCATGTCCCCCACCCCGAGACCCCCGCCGACCTCACCGACGAGCAGTGGGCCGAGTACGTCTTCTACCGCGACAACCCCAAGGGCCCCTTCGCCGAACGGTGGATGCACAGCGTCGGCTGCCGCCGCTGGTTCAACGTCCTGCGCGACACCGTCAGTTACGAGGTGCTCGCCTCCTACCGGCTCGACGAGCCCCGACCGGGAGGGACCCGATGACCGACCAGCACTTCCGGCTCCGGCAGGGCGGCCGCGTCGACCGCGACACCGTGCTGCGATTCACCGTCGACGGACGGGAGTTGACCGGCCACCCCGGCGACACGGTCGCCTCGGCGATGCTGGCGAACGGGCTCGTCGAGGTCGCTCCCTCGATCTACCGGGGCCGCCCGCGCGGCATCGTCTCGGCGGGTGTCGAGGAGCCCAACGCCCTGTTGCAGATCGACGGTTCGTACTCGGAGGGCATGCTGCCGGCGACGGCCGTGGAGCTGTACGACGGACTGTCCGCCACGACGCTGTCCGGGCTTGGCCGGCTCGACCCGGGCACGGACCCGGCCGTCTACGACAAGAAGTACGTCCACACCGACGTCCTGGTCGTCGGCGCCGGCCCGGCCGGGCTCGCGGCGGCCGCCGCCGCTGCCGGTTCCGGTGCCCGGGTGATCCTGGTCGACGACCAGCCGGAGGCGGGCGGTTCGCTGCTGTCCGGTACGCCGGCGGACGCCGAGTGGGCCGCCGAGGTCCGCGCGGCGCTCGACGCGGCCCCCGAGGCCGTGGTCCTGCAGCGCACCACGGCCTTCGGGTCGTACGACGACAACTACGTGCTCGCCCTCCAGCGGCGCACCGACCACCTCGGAACCCTGGAGGGTGTCTCCCGGCAGCGGCTGTGGCACATCCGGGCCCGTCAGGTGGTGCTGGCGACCGGCGCGCACGAGCGTCCGCTGGTCTTCGCGGGCAACGACCGCCCCGGTGTGATGCTCGCCGGCGCCGTGCGCACGTACCTCAACCGGTATGCCGTGGCCCCGGGTTCGCGGGCCGTGGTGAGCACGACCAACGACCGCGCCTATGACGCCGTCGCGGATCTGCACGCGGCCGGAGTCGACATCGCCGCCGTAGTGGACGCACGCACCGAACTGTCCGACCGGGCCGCCCAGTTGGCGGGGGCGACCGGGGTGCGGGTGCTGACGGGAAGCGCCGTGGTCGACACGGCGGGCGAAGGGCGGCTGACCGGCGTCACCGTCCAGGCGCTAGACGCGGACGGTCAACTCACAGGCGCCGCCGAGTCGTTCGACTGCGACCTGCTCGCCGTCTCGGGCGGCTGGAGCCCGGTGGTGCATCTGCACAGCCAGCGCCAGGGCCGACTCCGCTGGGACGAGGACCTGGTGGCCTTCGTCCCCGACGGCAGCGTGCGGGACCAGCAGGTCGTGGGTGCGGCCCGTGGGACGTACGGCCTCGACGGCTGTCGGGCCGAAGGGGCACGGGCCGGTGCGCAGGCCGCGACGGACGCCGGGTTCCCGGTGCCGGTGCCCACAGTGTCGTACGAGGAGGTACGCCCCGAGGTGCGCGCCCTGTGGCTGGTGCCCGCCCCCGAGGGCGAGCCCGGCGGCTGGGACACGCACCTGGTCGACCTGCAACGCGATGTCACGGTCGCCGATGTCTGGCGTTCGACCGGCGCGGGTATGCGCGGTGTCGAGCACGTCAAGCGCTACACCTCGCTCGGCACGGCGAACGACCAGGGCAAGACGTCCGGCGTCAACGCGATCGGGGTGATCGCCGAGGCGCTCGGCGGTTCGCTGGGAGAGATCGGTACGACGGCCTACCGGGCGCCCTACACACCGGTGGCCTTCGCCGCCCTGGCCGGTCGTGAGCGTGGCGAGCTGTTCGACCCCGAACGCACAACGTCCGTCCACAGCTGGCACGTTGCGCAGGGCGCGGAGTTCGAGGATGTCGGGCAGTGGAAGCGGCCCCGGTACTACCCCCGGCCCGGCGAGGACATGGACACGGCCGTGGCGCGTGAGTGCCGGGCGGCGCGTGAGGGCGTGGCGTTCATGGACGCCTCCACCCTCGGCAAGATCGAGATCTGGGGCGCGGACGCGGGCGAGTTCCTCAACCGCGTCTACACCAACGCCTTCAAGAAACTCAAGCCCGGCCTGGCCCGCTACGGCGTCATGTGCAAGCCCGACGGCATGATCTTCGACGACGGTGTCACGCTCCGCCTCGACGACAACCGCTACTTCATGACCACGACGACGGGCGGCGCCGCGAACGTCCTTGACTGGCTGGAGGAGTGGCTGCAGACCGAGTGGCCCGAACTCGACGTCCACTGCACCTCGGTGACCGAGCAGTGGTCGACGATCGCGGTCGTCGGCCCGCAGTCGCGCGAGGTCGTCGCCCATCTCGCCCCGGACGTCGACCTGTCGAACGAGGCGTTCCCGTTCATGGCGTTCCGCGAGACGACCCTGGCTTCCGGCATCCCGGCCCGGATCTGCCGGATCTCCTTCTCCGGCGAACTCGCCTACGAGATCAACGTCTCCGCGTGGTACGGCCTGGCGGTCTGGGAGGAGGTGTACGCGATCGGCCGACCGTACGACATCACGCCGTACGGCACCGAGACCATGCACGTCCTGCGGGCCGAGAAGGGCTACATCATCGTCGGCCAGGACACCGACGGCACGGTCACTCCGCAGGACGCGGGCATGTCCTGGGTGGTGTCGAAGCAGAAGGACTTCATCGGCAAGCGGTCCTACTCCCGCGCCGACACCTCCCGCACCGACCGCAAGCAGTTGGTCGGTCTGCTCCCGGCCGACCGCCGGACACGTCTTCCCGAAGGCACCCAACTCGTGGCGCCTGACGTGCCGTTGACCCCCGAGGCCGGGCCGGTGCCGATGCTCGGCCATGTCACCTCCAGCTACCACAGCCCGGCCCTCGGCCGCCCCTTCGCCCTCGCCCTCGTCGCCGACGGCCGGGCCAGGATCGGCGAGACCCTGCTCGCGCCGGTGGGCGAGGAGCTGGTGCACGTCGAGGTGGCCGACTTCGTCCTCTACGACCCCGAAGGGACCCGGCGCGATGGCTGAGCCGACGATCGACGCGGGCGCGGGCTCAGGCCCGGTGGCCCTGCGCACCAGCCCCCTGGCACATCTGGAGGAGCGGATGCGCGCGGCCACGGTCACCGGCGCCCGGGGCGTCGCGCTGACCGAGCGGCCGTTCACGACGATGGTGAACGTACGCGTGACCGCGGGCTCCGAGGCGGCCGACCGCATCGGAAAGACCCTGGGGACACCGCTCCCCCAACAGTGCGGCGAGACCACGGCATCCGCCCCCCACACGATCGTGTGGCTCGGCCCCGACGAATGGCTCGTCCTCTCGCAGGCCGAAGAGACGGCCGTGACCGCCGAGTTGCGGAACGCACTCGACGGATCTCCGGGTTCGGTGGTGGACGTCTCGGCGAACCGCACCACGCTGGAACTGAGCGGGCCGTCAGCCCGACAACTCCTGGAGAAGGGCTGCCCCCTGGACCTCCACCCCCGGGCCTTCGCCCCCGGCCAAGCAGTGTCCACCACGGTAGGACCGATCGCGGTACTGCTCTGGCAGACCGACGACACACCGACGTACCGCCTCCTCCCCCGCGCCTCCTTCGCCGACTACCTGGCCCGCTGGCTCATCGACGCGATGAGCGAGTACCGCGCCCCGGAGATGCCGTAGCAGGTGTCACTTGTGCAAAGGTTGGGGTACTTCAACTCCTGTCCCCCCACCCGTACTTCAGGGAGCACCGCATGCTGCGCGGCATCGACGTGAGCGCGTACCAGTCCGACACCTACGACACGGACGGCCTCTCCTTCGTCTTCATCAAGGCGACGGAGGGCCGTTCGTACGTCAACCCCAAGCTGACGGCCCAGACGAAGCGGGCCCGCGACGGCGGCTGCGTGGTCGGCTTCTACCACTTCCTCTGGCCCGGCAACCTGACCGCCCAGGCCGAGTACTTCGTCAGCCAGGCCCCGGAGCGGGGGAACCGCGACATCCTCGCCGTCGACTGGGAAACCACGGGCGACGGCACCCACGCGTCGAACGCGGAGAAGGACACTTTCATCCGCAAGGTGAAGGAACTTCGGCCGAACAACCGGGTCGTCCTCTACACGAACCGGAACTACTGGTTGACCATCGACACCACGTCGTACGCGGGTGACGGCCTGTGGATCGCCGACTACGTGACGGCGGGCCAGCCGCGCATCAAGGCCGACTGGCTGTTCCACCAGTACACCGACGACCCCGTCGACACGAACGTGGCGGACTTCACCACCAAGGCGGCACTACAGAAGTGGGCCGACCTCGGCTGATCGCACTACCCGACTGCCAGGACGTCGAGTTCCGCCCGCAGCCGCATCGCGGGCGGATGCGCGAGATATTCGTTCAGCCTGCCGAAGGTCCGCAGTTCACCGGGGAGACTCTCGTACCAAGCAAGGCCGTACACATTGCAGTTGGCACAGACGAGCGCACGAACGCACCTTCCACAGCTTCGCCGGCCCGGGCAGCATCCGTGGTCATGGTCGATGTGCAGGGTCTTGCCTTCTGGAGGGAACCCGCGGCAGACAGCACATTTTCCCTGCTGTCGGAGCAGGAGCAGATCGATGAACTCGCTCGTGACGTTGTAGTGGGACAGACGTACCCGCTCGGCGTTGCAGGGCTTGCAGTACGGCCGGGGCATGCCCGACGCATCGAGGATCGAGTACTCCGACATCGGCTTGTTCTCGCCGCATCCGAGGCATTCGACAACGCCCCTGGCAGCCATGGCCTTCACCGCTCCGTTGTCTCGCTTCTTCCGAATGGGAGACAGGTCTCGTCCCTTGCTTCTCTGCTGAGAGTGACCGGTACAGAGCCCTCTGGCGGACACCGCTCGCGTGCATCCGTCGAACTGGCACAGCCGAATGCCGCTCCGACTCGCACCGCGACCGCAGTTGATGGGCGTCAGAGCCTTCGCCCGGCGGAACTGCATGTAATGGGTCTTGCACAGCCCCTTCGTCAATGGGTACTGATCGTTGGACCGATCGCAGGCCCACCCGTCCCCATCGGCCTTGCACGTTCTCACTCAGCCCCCTCTTCAACCCGCCCAGAACCCACGACAGGGCACATCATCCGATCAACGAGTCAACAGAACGAACGTCACACGGGTCGGACGGTCGGGTCCGCCGGAGGCGCCTCGGTGCCAAACTGATCCTCGGCACAGCCGCCGCACACCTGGACCGGGGGGCGTCCCATGGCCGAGACGGGCACATCGTGAACGGCAGCCGCCGTGCGGCCACCTTCTGGGAGGCGCTGGCGCCCGCGGAGCGGGACGCGTTGCTGCGGGTGGCGAGCCGGGTGTCGCTGCCCGCCGACGAGCAGTTCCTGGCGCAGGGCGAGGACTCCGATCATCTGGTCGTGCTGCTGCGCGGCTGGGTCAAGGTCGTCGCCCAGTCCCACGCCGGCTACCGCGCCCTGCTCGCCCTGCGCGGTCCCGGTGAACTCCTCGGTGAACAGGCGGGGTTGGAGCGCAGACGCCGCTCAGCCTCGCTGCTCACGGCGACGACGGTCGACCTGCTGCAGCTGCCGGCCGCCCGTTTCCAGGCGCTGGCCCGGACCAGTGCCGGAGTGTCGGCGGCACTGGAGCAGACGCTGTCCGGGCGGCTGCGCGAGGCGGACGTCCAGCGCACCGGCATCACCGAACCGGTCCCGGTGCGTCTCGCCGCCCTCCTCCTCGACCTGGCCGAACGCTGCGGGTACCCCGACCCGGACGGCACCGGCGTACGCATCACCCTGCCGCTCTCCCAGGACGACCTGGCGGGGCTGGTGCTCAGCTCACGCCGTACGGTGAGCCGGGTGCTGGAGCAATGGCGGGGCCAGGGCTGGATAGTGACGGGGCGTCAGTCTCTGCTGATCCGGTCCGTCGACCAGTTGAAGGGGCAGGCGTTCGGAGGGTGAACCCTCCCCTCAGCAGGACGTGTGACTCACCCCCTCCTTCGGTGCCTTGACGATGCGGTAGCCCTTCGTGTGGGTCAACTGGTAGGTGATCGTCCAGTCGTCGCACGTGTCGTCGGGGCTGCTGGCGGGGCCGTAGCCAGGGTCCTGGGTGCTGCGGAAGCTCATCGTGGCGAGGGTGTACGTGCCGTCGCTCGACAGTCCGGTCAGCGCGATGTCGGACTCCTTCGTCGTGCTCATCTGCCGCGTCCAGCCCTCCCTGCTCTTGGCCGAGTCGATGTTCACCACCTTGGAGTGGGGGTCGTAGCGGCGCATCGCCTTGTCGTAGTCGCGGTTGTTGATCGCCCCGTAGAAGTGGGCGAACATCGTCGCCACCTCCTGCGCCTTCGGATCGTCGGCGACCTGCGAGAAGTCGACGCTCGCTCCGGGGGCCTCGGCGACCGGTTCCGCCACGGTCTCGGGCGGGTCGGTGAGGCCGGTGTCCGACTTGACGCTCGCGTCCGACGAGCCGGACGAGGACTCGTCGGAGGGCGCGTCGTTGAGCGCCGGGATGTACCGCGCGGCGGCCAGTCCCACCCCCGCGATGATCAACAGGACCACGACCACGCCGATCGCACGGGCGGCCGCCGACAGGCCCGGGTAGGAGGGGCCGGGGGTTCGCTGCGGGGCCCGGTGGGGCGGTGTGTAGGGCGTGTACGGCGTCGGCTGTGTGGGCTGATTGTGCTGCTGAGGGGCCGGTTGCGGGAACTGGAACCCGGTGTTCGGCCGTGTCACCGGCTGCTGCTGAGGAGGAGTGACCGGCGGCCTGTGTCGCTGTGTCGGCGGGGGCGGTGGCGGCTTCTTCCGGTGGGCGCGGGCCTGCTCCAGCGCCCGCAGCCACTCCTCCATCGGCGGGCGTGCGCCCGGGTCGGAGGACCTGCTCTGTTCGGCGAGGTTCGCCAGACCGGAGGACACCGTCCGCAGCCCGCTGAGGTCGGTGCTCGTCTGGTGCCGGTTGAAGAGCCTGGTGGCGATCAGTCCGAACTTGTACGTGTCCGAGGCCGGCGTCGCCTTCGTCGCCTCCGGGACCGCCCAGTCGTCCGTCTCCACCTGGGGCAGTACGTCCTTCCCGGCCAGCCGCATCGAGTCGCAGTCGATCAGCAGGCACTTGGGCGAGGGGTCCAGCATGAACAGGACGTTCTTCGGCGAGAGGTCGCCCACGGCCACCCGGTGCCGGTGCAGCCGGTTGAGGGTCGCCGCCAGATCGATGAGCAGCCGCAGCCGGCGCCCGTCGTCGACGTGCAGCCCGAGCGAGCCGGTGAAGCCGTCGTCGTTGAGCAGGAACTCCATGCCCTGCGGCTTCACCTTGCCCAGCCGGGCGCTGTCGAGTTCGAACTCCTCGGTGATCCGCTGCATCAGGAACCCGGTCACCGTCGTCCCGGGATTGGCGCGCGGCGACGGCTGCGTCGGCCGGGTCCCGGTGTAGACGAGCGCGATCGGCCAGGTCAGCCGTTTGTCGAGGAAGGAGTGGTCGTAGCGGTCGGTCCGGCGCAACTCGTCGAAGAAGCAGACCAGTTCGTAGAGCACCTCGGCATCGCTGGACACCGTCGGCAGGTACTCCTTGTACGCGAGGTACTCCCCGGCGAACCGCCCAGGCGGGTCAGGCACCGCGTACACGACGCCTTGTCCGCCGTCGCCCAGCCGGTGTGCCGTGAGGTCGCCGAGCCTGTCCCGCCCCACCCAGGAGATCGTCGTCGTGGTCAACTCGGGCCTCCTGGTGCGTCGTGCCACGGCCACAGGGCGATCAGCGTGCGGTCGTCGTCGTAGGTCTCGCGGGAGAAGTCGAGCAGATGGGCGAAGCCCAACGGCGGTACGGGCTCCCGCAGTCCGTAGTAGAAGTGCCGGGCCACCGCCCCCGTACCGTCGCCCAGCGGATCGCCGAAGCCGTCCGTGCCGACGAGCAGGACCGTGCCCGGTTCCAGGGCGAAGGAGAGCGGGCGGATCACTCCCGGTACGTAGGGCAGCGGCTCCACCGTCGAGGAGTACAGCCCGTCCGTGCCGGCTCCCTTGCCGCCCGCCAGCGGATAGAAACGGTCGTGCTTGATCTGCCAGGCGCCCGAGTCGCCGATCGAGATCAGATGGACGAAGACGCCCTGTTCGGTGGGTGTCGCCGTCCCGGCGACCAGGGTGGTGGCGAGCAGTCCGGCCGTCTCCTCGGCGCCCGCGTCCGGGCGGCGCAGGATGCGGCGGGCCTGTTCGACGAGCTGCCAGTGGACGGTGGACAGCAGTTTCTCCCAGTCGGCGACGAAGCCGCCGCCCTCGCCCCGGACCTGGGCGAGCATCTCGTCCACGGCGCTGCGGCAGGCCAGTTGGGAGCCGATGTGCGGCTGGCGCGCGCTGGAGACCCCGTCGGCGACGGCGAACACCACGGTCCCGGTCTCCTGGTCCCAGGCCGCCGCCGCGTCGTCCTCACGGGGCCGTCCCTCGTAACGGTGCTGGTAGCCGCGTACGGAGGCCAGCCGCAGGGCCACGACCCCGGTCTGCCAGCCGTCGCAGACGGTGTCCGGGCGGTACGACAGCCCGCGCGGCGGCACGGTCTCGAACCGCGGGACCGGCGCCCCCACGGCGATCGGCTGCCAGCGGTCGGCGGGGACGGCCGTGACCGCCTTGTCCTCCGTGCCGTCCGTGCCGTCCGTGCCGTCCGTGCGGTATGAACCGTCCGTGCCGTCCGAACTCCAGTCCGCGCTCCGGTCCTTCTCCGGGGCTGCCCGTCGCACCGGCAACTCGGGGGTCGGGCCGGGCGGGGGTACGGGCGGTGTCTCCACCTCCGGCGGTGGCTCGCTCTGCCGTTTGCTGAACAGGGCCACGTCAGATCACATCGATCGCGACGGTGAAGCCTTCCGGCTTGTCGACGGTGAGCTGCGGATTGGCCGAGCCGAGCGAACGGCCCGAGGCGATGATGCTCCGGGTGAGGGCGGTGCAGAACTTGGCGATGGCGTCGCCGACGTCGACGCCCTTGTTCACGATGAACCCGAACTCCGGCTGGGTGGCGACCTCGTTGATGATCTCGGCGTCGGCGTCCACGATGCCGCAGGCGATGATGTTGGGCGCGCCCAGCGTCAACTGGCGGTCGGTGAGCCGTCGGTGGGCGTCCCGCCAGTCCTCGCCTCTGTTGGGCAGCCCGTCGCTGAAGAAGAACACGGCGGGCCGGTGCACCTGGTACCCCTCGGCCTTGAGGCCCTGGATGTCCCCGGGGATACGGGTGATCAGGTCCTCGAACGCGGTGGCGTAGCTCGTCATGTTGCGGGTGGCCAGGCGCGGGAACTCGCCCGCGCCGCGCAGGTCGACGAGATGGACCCGCTCGATCACGTCGTCCGAGAAGCCGAGCACGGAGAAGCGCACCTTGGCGGCGGCCATCGGCTCGCCGAGCAACGCCTGGTGCAGGGACCTCAGGCCGTCGTTCAGGTCGTCGATGTGGTCGTACATCGAGCCCGACTCGTCGGCGAGGACGTAGACGGGAAGCAGGTGTCCCCGGTTGCTTTCGATCATCGTCACTTGTCGTCGTCCTTACCTGTACGTGTCCGATCGTGAACCGTTCTCGTCGGCTCCGCCGCCTTCGCCGCCGTCGTCACAGCGCGTCCTCCGCCGCGCGGAACCCGTCCGGTGCCGTGAGCGTGAACTGCGGGTCGCCCGCGCCGAGTCGCTGCCCGTAGCCGACGATCGTGTCCCGCAGGAAGGCGGCGACGCTGTGCGCCGCCGAGGCCGCGTCCTGGTGCGGGGCCGCCCTGAAGCCGAACTCGGGGCGGGTCGCCAGGGTCCGTACCGCCGAGGCCTCCGCGCCGCCCAGGCCGAGGGCGATCAGGTGCGGGGCGATCGAGTTGCCGCCCTGGTCGACCAGTTCGGCGTACGCGGCCCGCCAGCCCGGGCCCTCGTCGGGGACACCGCCGGTGAGGAGGAGGACGATCGGCCGCAGCACCTGCGTACGCTGCGTCTTCACCAGGGCGACGTCCTGCCGCAGCAGCGCCTGGAGGGTGCGGAAGGCGTGGGTGTACGACCGTCCGGGGCGGCCGGTGAGGATCGGGGTGCGGGTGCTGGGCAGCACCGTGTCCAGGGGCAGCCGCACTTCCGTGGCGGCGGCCATGCCCAGGACGCACAGCCGCAGCGCGGCGGAGACGGCCGGGGCGCCGGAGAGCGCGGAGTGCAGCGAGGCCAGGCCCCGGTTGAGTTCGTCGAGGCAGCCCCGGTCGAGGGATTCGTCGAGGACGAGATAGATGAGCGCGGCGCCGGAGAAGGCGGCAGGGGCGGGGGCCGACGCGGGAGCCGCGTCCGACTGGACCGGCACCACGAGCGTGGGCTCGTACACCGGTGCCGGTGCCTGCCCCTGGGCCGGCTGCTGCTGAGCGGGAGCGGGCGCCACCGTGAGCTGGGCGGCCGGGGCGTCCCACGGACGCGCGCCCGGGAGCGCCGGCGTCGCCGTGGCCGAGAGGGGGACGTGGCCGCCGGTGGCCAACCCCACCTGGCCGGTGAGCTGTTGGCGCAGCAGGTCGAGGTCGCCGGCGACGATGAGGCCCTTCTCGGCCATCACCGTGAACAGGCCCAGCGCGCGCTGGTTCTGGAGTTCGGCGGTGGCCATGCGGGCGGCCTCCAGCTGGCGGCTCATCTCGAAGGCGCCGGCGGCGTCGCCGGGGTGGGTGACCAGGTAGTGCCGGATGAGGCCCTCGCTGTTGGTGAGCATCCCGGCGAAGGAGTCGGCCTGTCGCTTCGTCGACTCGATCTCGTACCCCTGTTTGATGGCGTCGAGCTGGCCGCCCCGGTGGGCGCCGCCGACCGCGGGCACGTGTTCGGCGGAGTCGCGGCGTTCCTTCCAGTCGGCGTCGATCAGCGACTCCAGGAACGCCAGCGCCTTGGTGTCGGGGCGTACGGAGGCCCGGCAGCCGTCGACGAGCAGCCCCTGGGGCAGGTTGGCCGGGGTGGCGCAGAGCTGGTTCAGATGGCGTTGGAGGCCGAAGGAGTCCTCGATGGAGAAGAGCTGTCCGGCGCCGTGGAACAGGCTGACCAGATGGCCGTGGACGAGGGGCAGCGGGTCGGTGAGGCCCGCGCGGACGAATTCCTCGGCGCCCTTCCAGCCGTCGACGCGGAAGGTGAAGGAGATGTTGACCTCGAAGGCGTGGACGCCGTCCCGGGAGACCAGGGGGTTGTTGCGCAGGACCGCGCTGCGGTGCTGGGGGCGCATGTCGACCTCGTACCGCGTGCGGTACTTGGAGAAGACCTGTTGGCCGGGGCCGAGGGGACGGCCGTCGAAGCAGACCACCTCGCCGGAGGCGGTGGCGTAGACGACGGCGAGATGGGGTTCGCGCGCCTTGGTGGGGCCGACGGCGAAGCGCGGCACGGGCGACTGGTTGACGATCAAGGACACCGGCTGGGTCACCGGGCACCTCCTGGCCGATCGGGCGGAGCGGGCGGTCTCAGTCGCAGGGCGCTGCCGAGGACGGCCGCGGAGCGGGGCAGGGGACGGAAGCAGTCGCGTTCGTTCCAGTGCGCGACATGGCGCTGGAGGATCCGGCCGGCGCGGGGACTGCGCGCGGCGACGTCGTCGACGAGGACGCGGACCAGGTCGTCGAGGAGGAGGGGATCGGTCTCGGCCTGGGCGGCCCACTTCTGGAGGACGTTCTCGGCCTCCTCGCCGAAGAGTTCGCCGCCGACGACCTCGGCCCACAAGTAGCCGAGCAGCCGCCGCAGTTCACCGCCGGGCGCGTCCGTCGCGGCGAGCCGCAGCAGGGTGGGGCAGCTGCGCGGGGCGACGCCGGGGGCGGCGGGTTCCTCGGAGACCAGGGTGTCGGCGAGGATCAGGAAGACGAGGTGTCCGCAGGCGCGGCTCTCCGCGGTGTGTGCCATCTCGGCGACGGCGCGCAGCACGACGAGCGCGTGTGCGGCGAGGTCCTCCTCCAGCAGGTCGGCGAAGCTGTCGCCGATGGCGATGGCCACCTGGATGTTGTCGACGGTGCCGAGCCGGGTGAGCGCGGCGACGGCGGCGGTGAGGTCGGTGCCGCCCAGGCAGAGCCCGTAGGCGCGGGCCGCCGCCGCCTGGTACTGCCAGATGCCGCTGAGGTACCAGCCGCCGACGAGCGTACGGACGCCGCCGCGCAGGGCCGGGTCCCGGGCGCAGACCCGCAGGGCGTACCCGATGGCCTCGCGGCGCTGCCAGCCGTTGTCCTCGTCCAGGGCCCAACCTGCGAAGACCTGGTTGGCGATGTACTCGAAGGCCTCGGTGGCGATCAGCCCGAGGGCGGTCCCTGCGAAGCTGCGCACCTGCTGGGTGGGCGAGTCGACCAACTCGGCGAGCCAGCCGATGAGTTCGCGCTGGATGCGGTACTCGGACCAGACGTGCCGGATGATCCGGGGCGGGTAGGCGGGGTCGCGGTACTCGGCGACCGTGCACGGCAGCCACCCGAAGTCCCCCCGGATCACGCTGCCCACGGTCCGGGCGCGCAGCTTCTCGGCGAGCAGCCGCCGGGACTGCGCGAACGGGTCGTGCCGCAGCGGTACGGGCCCGTGCTCGACGCTGGGGGTGAGGATCCCGCGTTCGCTGCGGAACCACTCCAGGAGCAGGGTCGCGGCGAGGGCGACGTCCTCCTGGGGCAGTCCGCCGAGGACGGCGAGGGCGGCGGCCTGGGTGCGCAGCACGGTGTCGCCGAGCCCCTCGAACCACTCCTCGGGCGTCTCACCGCCGGCCCGGTCCATCCGGGTGCGCACCCGGTCGGTGTCGATCGTTCCGGCCTTGTGCTCGTGGGCCAGCACCTCGGCGAGGCGGGCCGCGTCCCGGCAGGCGGTGCTGTCGTCGAGGAGTTCACGGGCGAGGTCCCCGACCCCGGCGGCGGCGAGTGCGCGCTCGGCCTCCGACTCGCCGAGCAGATGGGCGAGATGGGCCTCCAGTACGGTCTCCAGCGCGTCGGGGCGGTCGATGCGCCGTACGTACTCGGCGGCCCCGCGCCCGAGTTCGGCCTCGGGTCCGGCGATCAGGACGAGCCGGGCGTCCGCGCGGCGCAGCAGTTCCTCCAGGCCCTGGAGGAGAGTGCCGCTCAGTTCGTCGAGGTCGGGCGGCCGGTCCAGCAACAGGCCCGCCCCGCTGCCGAGTTGCCTCAGATCGGTGAGCCGGCTCAGCTCGGCGACGGAGTCCAGCAGGAACCAGGTCTTCACCTGTGCCGCGATCAGCAGCCGCACCCCGGCCGCGGTCTTGCCCGCCCCGCCGGGCCCCCGCAGCACGACCGACCGCCGCTGCCAGGCGTCGGCCAGTACGTCGTCCCAGCGGGGCGGCGCCCGGAAGGCGTGCCGGACGGTCTCGACGGTCGTCGCGGACAGGGCCCGCATGACGACGTCCCGTTCACCGGCCGCCACCTGGACGACGATCTTGTCGCCGTGGACCCGGTCGCCGCCGATGTGTGTCCAGGCCTCGCGCAGTGTCCCGGCGCGCAGACTGCCCTGCCCGGTGCGGTTGGTGGCCCCTTTGGCCCGGGTCCCGGCACCGACGTTGTCGACGCCACCGCCCGCCTCCCCCGGCTGGGCCCCGCCGTCGCCGCCCGGCGCACCGCCCTGTCCGTC
>NZ_JBSFDA010000022.1:0-87339 GCF_053593675.1 Streptomyces sp. NPDC002156
CCGTCCGGCGTTTGAGGACGAGCGCGTTCAGCGCGACAAGGGGGGTCTGGGGGCGCAGCCCCCAGGGATGGGAACGGGTAGGGGCGGCGGGGGCGGAGAAAGACCGGCATGATCGGCCGCATGGAACCCCTCCCCCTCCACGGCCTCACAGTCGTCGCCCTCGAACAAGCCGTAGCCGCCCCCTTCGCCACCCGCCAACTCGCCGACCTGGGCGCCCGCGTCATCAAGATCGAGCGCGTCGACGGCGGCGACTTCGCGCGCGGGTACGACACCGCCGCCCACGGCCTCGCCTCGCACTTCGTGTGGTGCAACCGGGGGAAGGAGTCCCTCGCCCTCGATGTGAAGGATCCGCGTGGGCTCGACGTCGTACGGCGGCTCCTCGTCGGCGCCGACGTCTTCGTGCAGAACCTCGCCCAGGGCGCCGCCGCCCGGCTCGGACTGGACGCGGCCACGCTCTGCGCCGCGCACCCCCGACTCGTCGCCGTGGACATCTCGGGATACGGGGCGTCAGGGCCGTACGCCGGCAAGCGGGCGTACGACATGCTCGTGCAGTGCGAGGCGGGGCTGGTGTCGGTGACCGGGACGCCCGAGCAGCCCGTCAAGGCGGGGATCCCGGCGGCGGACATCGCGGCCGGGATGTACGCGTTCTCGGGGGTGTTGGCCGCCCTGGTGCGACGGGGCGTCACCGGGCGGGGCGGGCCGGTGGAGGTGTCCATGTTCGACGCGCTCGCCGAGTGGATGGGGCACCCCCTCCACCACGCGATGCACGACGGCACACCCCCCGCCCGCACCGGCCTCGCGCACGCCGTCATCGCCCCGTACGACGCCTACGCCACGGGGGACGGCGGGCAGGTGCTGCTGTCCGTGCAGAATGATCGTGAGTGGCGGCGGCTGGCCGAACAGGTGCTGGGGTGGCCCGAGTTGGGGGCCGATCCGGAGTTCGCGACGAACGCGGCGCGGGTCCGGAACCGGGAGCGGACCGATGGGCATGTCGCCGCGGCTCTGGGCGCGCTGGGGGTCGATGACGCCGTTTCGCGGCTGGAGGGTGCCGGGATCGCGTGCGCGCGGCTGAGGGACGTACAGGAAGTGGCGGAGCATCCGCAGTTCGCGGCCCGGGACCGGTGGCGGGAAGTGGGTTCGCCGGTGGGGCCGTTGCGCGCGCTGCTGCCCCCGATCAACCTGCCGGGCGGGGACGAGGCGCGGATGGGTGATGTGCCCGCGCTCGGGGAGCACACCGAGGCGCTGCTGCGTGCCGTGGGGATGACGGGCGAGGAGATCGCAGCACTGCGCCGGGACGGTGTGGCCGCCTGAGCGCGGGCCTGGAACAACCGGACGATGGACGATGAACGGTGATACCGGGCCGGCGTGGGGACGCCGGGCGGTCCGGTCAGCGCCCGCCGAACAGGGTGCGGCTCAGGCGGCGCAGCGGGGCGAAGAGCGAGAGCCGGCTCACACGTGTGCCGAGGTCACTGCGCTGCTTCACGGTGTCCCGTGCGGTCAGTTCGCGCATCAGCGAGGTCGCCTCCGCCGTCTCGCGCTGAGGGACGGCGGGTCCCGACAGCACCGAGAGATGGCGGTCCAGGCGCGCCTTGGTCGCCGTGCTCCCGCACGTGATCGCAGGGACGCGTGCCCTGCTGTGCATCGTTATCTGTTCCATGTCACTCCCCACCCGTACGAGTCCACCCGGCCCGGGCAGGTTAACCCTATCGCTCCCTCGGGGCATGCGTGTATCGCGGTCACAGGATTCACCTTCCCCACAAGGGTGTTGACGATTACTCTCCGAATCCAACCGATTCCAGGGCGAGTTGGACAACTGGTGCGCTGGTGGGCTGCTCTGAGCCCCCGTCGGGTTCGACGGTCACAGCGAGTGATGTGGCCGTCTTGTCGAGACCTGTAGCGACCAAGGGCGTGTCGCCCTTGAAGAGTCCCAGGGAGCGCGGTTGCACATCAGGGCGCATGAGCCACAGTTGGCGCACGCGGTCGCTCGGCAGCTCCCCGTACCCACTGAGGGTCACCACCGCGCGCCCCTCGGAGGCGGAGGCGATGGCGGTGATTCCCTGCCCTTGCGCGTCCCGTCCGGAGGTCGCCCGCGCGTCGGGAGCGGCCAGAACGTCGGCAATCTCACGTGCCTGGGCCTGCGCGGCGTCCAACCTGTCCTGGGTCTGCGTGTTCTGGACGGCGAACAGCGCGGCGACGACGAGAGCGGCCGCCGCCGTGACGGTGGCGAACGGGGCGAACATGGGGCGCATACGGGGCGCACGGCGGGCGGGCGGCGGTTCGGTGCCCCACACATGCGCCGGCAGTTGATGGCTCTTGCGGCGGGGCGCTTCGGCGGCGCGGCCGGGGGCGTACGACGGGGACTGCCCCGGCGAGTACCCGGGGGACTCCTGCGGAGTCGCGCGTACGGCGGACAGGACCCGGTCGCGCATGGCGAACGGGGGCTGCGCGGCCGTGGACCAGGCCAGCCGGACCGCGTCCTCGGACAGCAGGCGCACCTCGGCGGTGCAGGCGTCGCAGCGGTCGAGGTGTTTCTCGAAGCGGCGCCGCTCGTCGCCCTCCAGGGCGTCGAGGGCGTAGGGGGCGGCGAGGGAATGGAGATCCTCGCGGCGGAACAGTCTGCCGAGCACGCTCATGCGACACCTCCCAGGCATTCGCGCAGCCGGGTCAGTCCGTCGCGCATCCTTGTCTTCACCGTGCCCAGTGGGAGCGAGAGCCGCTCCGCCACTTCACGGTACGTGTAGCCCTCGTAGTAGGCGAGGGTGACCGACTGGCGTTGCAGGGTGGTCAGCCGGTCCAGGCAGCGGCGCACCCATTCGCGCTCCATGCCGGCCTCGACCTCCTCGGCCACGTGGTCGAAGGCGGGACGGTGGGATCGCTGGGCCTCTCGCTGCTCGCGCTCACCGGCCGCGCGGGCGCTGCGCACCCGGTCGACGGCCCGACGGTGGGCGAGCGTGAGTATCCAGGACAGGGCGCTGCCCTTCCTGGGGTCGAACCGGGGGGCAGAGCGCCAGAGTTCGAGCAGGACCTCCTGGGACACCTCCTCCGACTGTGCCGGGTCCCGCACCACGCGCCTGACCAAACCGAACACCGGTCCGGACACGATCCCGTACAGCTCTTCGAAAGCCTTCTGGTCGCCCCCGGCCACGAGTACCAGAAGCTCGTCCGCTCCCACCCGCGTCCCCTCTCTATGGCCGCACACGGCCCCTCCCCGCTCCATCACGCTTGTCACCGTCACCTTAGGCATTCGAAGCCAACACGCCTCCGGATGGGTACGGATCAACTGCCCTCGAAGTGCGGGTCGGTGACCTTCGAACATCCTCGGGACGCCCTCCAAACGTCCTCGGAAAGTTCTTCAAGAAACTTTTCAGGTTCGACCAATCCGCATCCGGGAGGGCTCCGAATCCCCGTCGTCAGGCAAGTTGGCACGGTGAGGACGGACGGCATGACGACAACCATCTCCAAGGGTGGCGCGCGACGCAGGAGTATCGCGACCCTCATTTGTGGTGCGCTGGCCGCCGGTGGGCTCGCAGCCGCCGGCGTCACCGCGCTCGTACCGGGTACGGCTTCTGCCTCCAGCCACCGCGAGGCACCGCTCATCTCGGGGACACCGCAGTACGACAACACGGACGTGTACGCGTTCGTGAGCCCGGACAAGCCCGACACGACGACGATCGTCGCGAACTGGATCCCGTTCGAGGAGCCGGCCGGCGGACCGAACTTCTACCAGTTCGCCGAGGACGCCCAGTACGACATCCACATCGACAACAACGGCGACGCGCAGGGCGAGATCCTGTTCCGCTACACCTTCAAGACGCACGTCAAGAACAAGAAGACGTTCCTGTACAACACCGGCGCGGTGGAGAGCCTTGACGACAAGGACCTCAACATCACGCAGACGTACGACATCGAGATGATCAAGCTCAAGAACCAGTACGTCGAGTCGAAGACGAAGATCGCCGACGACGTGCCGGTCGCCCCGTCCAACGTGGGCAAGGCGTCGATGCCGGACTACAAGAAACTGCGCGACCAGGCCATCCACAAGCTGACGAACGGTTCGACGACGTTCGCCGGCCAGGCCGACGACCCGTTCTTCCTGGACCTGCGCGTCTTCGACCTGCTGTACGGCGGGAACCTCTCCGAGGTCGGCAACGACACGCTCAAGGGCTACAACGTCAACTCCATCGCGCTTCAGGTGCCGACGCACATGATCGTGGAGTCGGAGAAGCAGCCGATCGTCGGTATCTGGTCGACGACCCAGCGCGAGAACGCCAAGGGCCAGTACAAGCAGGTCTCGCGGCTCGGTATGCCGCTGGTGAACGAGGTCGTCAACCCGATCAAGGACAAGGACAAGTTCAACGCGTCCTCGCCGTGGGACGACGCCCAGTTCCTGAAGAACGTCACCGAACCCGAGCTGCCGAAGCTCATCGAGGCCATCTACAAGATCCCGGCTCCCAAGGAGCCGCGCAACGACCTGGTGGACGTCTTCCTCAAGGGTGTCGAGGGCCTCAACCAGCCGCCGCACGTGACTCCGGCCGAGGAACTGCGTCTCAACACCTCGATCGCCCCGGCCAAGAGCCCCAAGCGGCTCGGTGTCCTCGACGGTGACAACGCGGGCTTCCCGAACGGCCGCCGTCTGACGGACGACGTGATCGACGCCTCGCTGCAGGTCGTCGAGGGTGAACTGCTCGGCGCGAAGAACGACTTGGGCGACGCGGTCGACAAGAACGACAAGAAGTTCGAGAACTACTTCCCGTACGTCGCCCTGCCGACCGAGGGCTCGCGCGGTCCCCTCGCCAAGGGCACCGACGGCACGAACGACGTCCGCAGCCAGCTCGGCGACGCGCTGCAGCCGGCGGGTACCGCCGGTGGCACCGACACGATGCTGATCGCCGGTTCCGCGGCGGCCGGTGCGGCCGGGTTCCTGCTGATCACGGCCGGCGTGGTCTGGTGGCGCCGGAACATGGGCAACCGAGCGTACTGACCGCTCCGCTCCCATCCCCAACTGGCGCGGCCCGCTCGTATCCATCCCCCACGGCGCGGGCCGCGCCGCACGGCACCAAAGCGGTTGATCCGCCGATCAACCGCCTGAACGACCTGAGGAGAGGGCATGCCCCCGCGTACGAACAACAACGCACCGGACGGCGAGCAGCCACCGCTCACGCACCCGGCCCGTGAGTTCGGCCCCCGCCAGACCGACACGGCGGGGGCAGCGGAGGGTGCCGGCGGCACCGACACGACAGCCTCCGACCCGGCCGAAACAAACGTGGCCGGGCCGGACGCAGACCGGACGCGTGCGCCGCGCGCCGCGAAGGCCCCCGAGCAGAGCAACTCCAAGCAGAACCTCGAAGACCTCGCGACGACAGGCACCGGCCACTCCGACGGCCGACGCTCCTCCACAACCGAACCGGTCGACACCACGACGGACACCCCCACAGCCACGGTCGAGACGGGCAAGACCGAGACGGGCCCCGCCCGGACCCGCGTGCCGCACGGCGCTCGAGCCCCCGAGCGGGACAGCTCCGAGCCGGGCCCCGGCGACCTCGCCTCAACCCGCGCCAGTCGCTCCGAGGCGCCCCGCTCCTCCGTAGCCGAAGGCGGGGGCACGCCGGCTCCCCAGGTGACCCTGGCGGCCGATGCCGCTCCGGAGACCCGCGCGGCGGACGCAGCCGGGCCAGGTGCCGGGCCGACGCGTGCGCTGCGTGCCGTGTCGGCCCCCGAGCGGGACAGCTCCGGGCAGGGCCCCGGAGATCCCGCCGCAGTCGGCGCCGGCTCGGAGGCCCCGGCCGAAGCCGCTCCGCAGGAGCGGGAGGTGTCGGGGATCGACGTCGCGGCCGACAGCCGCGATGCGGTGCCCTCGGCCTCCAGCCCCGTGGCCTCGCCCGAGGGCGCGGGCGGTGACTCCCCCGAGGAGGCGTCCCCCGCTTCCGATGAGCGCGTCGCCGCCGTGCGGCGGGTCGGGGAAGCTTCTCGGCGGTGGCGGGCGCTGCAACTCGGGGCCTGTGCCGCCGCGTTGGCGGTGGCGTTCACCGCTGGGGCCGTGGTGCTGGGGGCCGTTCGGGACGGGGGTGCGACCGCGTCCGTTTCGTCGGCGCCTGCGGCGATGTCGCCCGCGCTGCTCGCCAGTGGGGATCTCGAGGCGAGTATTGCCTCGCTTCAGGCCCATCTCCGCAGCCAGCCCAAGGACTTCGGGAGCTGGGCCACTCTCGGGCTCGCCTATGTCGAGCAGGCCCGGACGAAGGGTGACCCCTCCCGGTATCCGCAGGCCCAGCAGGCGCTGGCGCGGTCCCTGGAGCTGCGGCCCGACAACGACTCCGCCCTCGCCGGGCGCGCTGCCCTCGCCGCCGCCCGCCATGACTTTCCCGGTGCGCTGAAGTACGCGGACCAGGCCCTCACGCAGAACCCCTACAGCGAGCGCGCCCTGTCCACCCGTATCGACGCCCTGGTCGAACTCGGGCGCTACGACGAGGCGTCGAAGGCCGCCGACGAGGCCGACGACAAGCGGCCCGGGGTGCCTGTCTTCACGCGGTACGCGTACGTGCGTGAGCTGCGCGGCGATGTCAGCACCGCCCGGCGCGTGCTGGAGCGGGCGCTCGGCTCCGCCACCTCGCGCGGGGACGTCGCCTACGTGGCCACCGCGCTCGGGCAACTCGCCTGGAACCAGGGCGAGTACACGTCCGCCCTGGAGTACTACGCCCGCGCCCTCGCCGCCGACGACAACTATCTGCCCGCCCTCGAAGGCCGGTCCCGCGCCCAGTTCGCGGACGGCGACCTGGCCGGAGCCATCAAGGGCATGGAGGAACTCGTCTCCCGCTATCCGCTGCCCGGGCCGCTCGTCGAACTCGGTGAGCTGTACGAAGTCCGGGGCGGCGACGGCGACTTGGCCAAGGCCCGTGACCAGTACGCGCTCGTCAACGCCTGGACGGCCATCGCCCGCGCCAACGGAGTCAACGCCGACCTGGACACCGCGCTCGCCGCCGCCGACCACGGCGACAAGAAGTCGGCGCTGCGCGCGGCCCGCGCCGAGTGGGACCGCCGCGAGACCGTGCACACGGCCGACGCCCTCGCGTGGGCGCTGCACGTCAACGACCAGGACGAGGAAGCTCTCACGTACGCCCGCCGCGCCACCGCGACCGGCTACCGCAACGCCTCCTTCCTCTACCACCGCGGCATGATCGAGCAGGCCACGGGCAACGCCAAGGAAGCCCGCGCCTCGCTCTCCGCCGCCCTCGAACTCAACCCCGGTTTCTCCCCGTTGGGCGCCCAGAAGGCCCGTACGGCTCTCAAGTCCCTGGAGGCGGCGAAGTGATGCCCCGTCGTGTGGTCGCCGCCGGCGCGGCCGTGTTCGCGGGCGCCTGTGCGCTCGTCCTGGTTCCCGCCGGGGCCGCCAGCGCGCATCCCCTCGGCAACTTCACCGTCAACCGGTACGACGGTCTCGTCGTCGCCCCGGGACAGCTCCGCGTCGCCCATGTCGAGGACCTCGCGGAGATCCCGGCGACCCAGGCCAAGCCCGACATCGAGAAGCTGGGCCTGACCGACTGGGCCGGGCAGCGGTGTGCGACCGCCGCGCAGGGCAGCAAGGTGACTGTCGCCGGGCAGGCCGTCACGCTCTCCGTCGGCAGCGCCAAGGCGAGCGTGCGGCCCGGTCAGGCCGGCCTCGACACCCTGCGCGTCGAGTGCGACCTCACGGCCTCCCTCCCCGGGGTCGCCGAAGGGGACACCGTCTCCCTCGGCTTCCACAGTGCGGGCACCGAATCCGGGCCCGGCTGGCGGGAGATCACCGCGCGCGGCGACCGGATGACGCTCGCCGAGTCCGACGTACCGGAGAAGTCGATCTCCGGTGAACTGACCAGCTATCCCCAGGAGTTGCTCTCCTCCCCGGCCGACACCGCGACGGCCGCCCTCCAGGTGAGCCCCGGCGGCCCCGCCCTCTCCGAGAGCGGCGAGAACGACGCCCCGGCCTCCTCCGTGCTGCCGCGCGGCGCCGACCGCTGGACGCGCGCGCTGGACAACCTCGTGGCCCGGCACGACCTCACGATCGGCTTCGCCGCGCTGGCTCTGGTCATCGCGGTCTTCCTCGGCGCGATGCACGCGCTCGCCCCGGGCCACGGCAAGACCCTGATGGCGGCCACGGCAGCCGCCCGGGGCGGCCGGGCCCGCCTGCGCGACGTCATGCCGCTGGCCGCCTCTGTGACGGTCACCCACACCCTCGGCGTGGTCGGCCTGGGCCTGCTGGTGACGGCCGGTTCCGCGGCGGCGCCCTCGGTGATCGCCTGGCTGGGCGTGGCGAGCGGTGTCCTGGTGACGGGCGCGGGCCTGACCCTCGTACGCCGGGCCTGGCACCACCGCGCCCACGAGCGCGCGCATCACCAGTCCCGGTCCCAGTACCAGTCCCATCCGCACCCCCATCCCCACCCGCACGACCACTCCCACGACCACGATCACGACCATTCGCACGACCACGACCACGAGCACCCCCACAGCCACACCCACGCCGCCGACAAGGCGCCGGAGCGCGAACTGGTCCTCGCCCACGCTGCGCACGCTCACACGGACACGGACACGGACACCGCTCCCGCACGCGCCCACGCCCACACCGCCGCTCCCGCACACGTGCACGACCACGATCACCCCCACGAGCATCATCACGATCACGAGCACCCCCACACGCACGACGACCACAAGCACAAGCACTCCACCACCACCCTCGAACACACCCACGGCGGCTTCACCCACACGCACGCCGTCGCACCCACCATCCGCGGCACGATCCTGCTCGGGTTCGCCGGTGGGCTGGTGCCGAGTCCGTCCGCCGTGGTCGTCCTGGTGGGCGCCGCCGCGCTGGGGAAGGCCTGGTTCGGGTTCCTGCTCGTGCTGGCGTACGGCGTCGGGCTCGCGCTCACCCTCACGGGGGCCGGGTTCCTCGTCGTGAAGCTGGGCAGCGGGGCGAACCGGCTCCTTGACCGGCGTCCGGGGCTGGCCGGTGGTCCGGTGGTCGCGCTGCTGCGGCGTACCGCGCCGCTGGGATCCGCGTTCCTCGTCGTGGCCCTGGGGGCCGGATTGGTGCTCAAGGGGGCGGCAGCAGCGATCGGCTGAGCTACTTTTGGGAAGAAATCAGGCGGTGTGCGGAAAACCGGCGTGCGGTATAGACGTGCGGTGAGACCGATTCCAGTGGACGCACGGCTGCGATGGGGGGACGTCCGTGTCCGTAGAACCGGGCAGTGAACGTGTGATCGCGGGACGCTACCGGCTGCTCTCGCCGCTCGGCGAGGGCGGTATGGGCACGGTGTGGCGGGCCCGGGACGAGGTGCTGCACCGCGAGGTCGCCGTCAAGGAGGTGCGCGCGCCCCACGGGCTACCGACCTCCGACGTCGAACGGATGTACGCCCGACTGGAGCGCGAGGCCTGGGCCGCGGCCCGCGTCTCGAACCGCAACGTCGTGACGGTGTACGACGTGGCGACCGATGACGGCCGGCCCTGGATCGTCATGGAGCTGATCCGGGGGGTCTCGCTCGCCGACCAGCTGGACGCCGAGGGGCCGCTCTCCCCGCAGCGGGCCGCGCACATCGGCGCCGAGGTGCTGGCCGCGCTGCGGGCCGCGCACGAGGCCGGGGTGCTGCACCGGGACGTGAAGCCGGGCAACGTCCTGCTGTCCAACGACGGCCGGGTCGTGCTCACCGACTTCGGGATCGCGACCGTCGAGGGCAGTTCGGCGCTCACCATGACCGGCGAGGTCATCGGTTCGCCCGAATTCCTCGCGCCCGAACGGGCGTTGGGGCGCACCCCCGGCCCTGAGTCCGACCTGTGGTCGCTGGGCGTGCTGCTGTACGCGGCGGTCGAGGGCAACTCCCCCTTCCGGCAGAACACCCCGCTGAGCACCCTGCGCGCCATCGTGGACGAGGAGTTGCCGCCGCCGCTGCGGGCGGGGCCGCTGACGCCCGTCATCGAGGGGCTGCTGCGCAAGGATCCGGCCGAACGTCTCGCCGCCGAGCAGGCCGAGCACGATCTGCGGATCATCGGGGCGGGAGGCACGCTGCGTGCGGATGCCGGTCCGACGGCTCCGTACACGCCGACGATCGCGGGCCTCCCGCAGCAGCCGCCGACGCCGCCTCCCACGCCTCCGCAGCCGACTCCCGTGCCAGCGGCGGCGGGCCAGTTCGGCCCCCCTCCCCCGGACACGCGCCCCACCACCCGTACGGCCGAACCGGACCGCAACCGCCGCGCGGCCGTCGTCCTGGTCGCGGGCCTCGCCGCCGTCGCGCTGGCGGTGGCCGGACTGACGTACGCGCTGCTGAACGGCAACGACGGCGGCGGGGACGACAACGGTGCCGGAACCAGCACGCAGCAGAGCAACGGCGGTACGGGCGGGGCGAGTTCGCCGAAGAACAGCCCCAGTGACTCCGGCGCGGAGGAGACGAGCAAGTCGCCTGGCGGCGACGACGGCGGTACGACCTCGAAGCCGGCGCAGACCGTCGAGGTGAATGTGGTCGGGTCGGACACCGAGTACTCGGGGCCCTGTCCGCCGCCCAACTCCGAGGCGCCCGGCTTCACGGCGACCTTCACCGTGGGGAGCGTGCCCACGAAGATCTCCTACCGCTGGGTGACGGAGACGGGCGAGGCTCCGGAGCAGGGCTGGCGGACGCTGTCGTTCCCGTCGGGGGGCGGGAAGACGAAGGAGAACAAGGTCTTCGTGACGACGTACGACGAGAGCGGGACGATCGAGAACGCGATCGGGGTGGAGGTCCGCGACCCGGTGAGCGTGAAGTCCAACACCGTGCCGTTCACGGTGACCTGTGAGACGGAGACCCCGACGGGCGGGGCCTCCACTCCCACCGCTACGCCCTGAAAGGACGTCAGCCGGTCTGTCAGGCGTTGCTGGTGAACACCGGCAGATAGCCGCCCGACTGGCCGGCGGCCGTCGGGTGGTACGACTCGCCGATGTTGAGCAGGTTGAGGCTGTGCAGCCATGAGCTGCCGGAGCAGAGCTCGTGGCCGGTGAAGGGCGTCTTGACGTCACCGAAGGTGAAGCCGTGGTCGGCGGCTCGTTTGGCGAGGGCGCTGTTCAGGTGGTCGGCGGCGCCGTTGATCGCGGACCGCTTGGCCTCGGACAGGCCGAGGCAGGTCTGGCCGAGCTTGTAGAAGCGGGGGTAGCCCAGGACGACGACGTGGGCGGCGGGCGCCCGGGAGCTGATGGCGTTGTACACGGTGTCGAGCTGACCGGGGAGGGTCGAGTCGACGTACGCCTTCGCGGTGTTGATGCGGGCGACGCAGGAGCTGTCGGACTGGAGCACACAGGTCGTCATGACGTCGGCGAAGCCCGCGTCGTTGCCGCCGACGCTGATCGAGACGAGGCCGGTGGAGGAGCTGAGCGGGGTCAGCTGACTCGCCAGAACATCACCCGTTCGGGCGCCGGAGCAGGCCGTGAAGTTGAAGCTGGAGGGTGAGTGGGCGGCGGCCCAGAGGTACGGGTACGCCTTCGTGCTGCGCTTGCAGTTGCCGCTGGAGCTGATGTAGCTACCGGCGCCGACACCCGAGGAGTAGGAGTCTCCGAGGGCCACATAGCCCGTGGCGGCGGCGAGTTGGGATGCCTGCGCCGACGTCGCCCCGGTGAGGGCCAGGCCGGCGGCGAGGAGGAGCGAGGTCACGTATGCCGTAATTCGGGAACGTCTCATGGAACCTCCCTTTAGCAGGATCTCTGCCACAACGTTCGTACCAACTACGCGTGTTGATTGGAAGTGTTCATGCCAATACTTACCCGCCCACATCAACCCCGATTCCCCGCGTTCACATTTCGTTGGATTGCGTGTGTATGACATGCGCGTGACAAGAGTCCGAACCTCTTGAGCAACTCCCGTGCATGACCGAGTCTTTACTTCGGCCCGGACGGAACGCGACGCTCCGGGCTGTGCCCGCACTCGCGCGCACCCCCCACAGACGCGCCCCCACCCAGGCGTGTGCTGCCTAAGAGGAGGACTCCCTCGTAATGGCACAACTGCGTAGCAAGAAGCTCAGGACCGCCGCGACCACCGTCGTGGCAGCCGCCGCTCTCGTCGGCGGATTCACCGCGCTCCCCGCCCAGGCCGCCCCGGCACCCGCCGAGGGCAAGGTGCTGGCCGCCGGCTCCCCCACGGCCATCAAGGACAGCTACATCGTCACGCTCAAGAAGACGACGGGCCTCAAGGCCGCGTCGAGCGCCGGCAAGAGTCTCATCAGTGAATACGGCGGCACGGTGAAGAAGACGTTCAGCACCGCGCTGAACGGCTACTCCGCGACCCTGTCCGCCACCGAGGCCCGCAGACTCGCCGCCGACCCGTCGGTGGCCTCCGTCGAGCAGAACCAGACGGTGCACGTCGACGCCACGCAGACCAGCGCCCCCTGGGGCCTGGACCGCATCGACCAGGCGGCCCTGCCGCTGTCCGGCACGTACACCTACCCGGACACGGCCGGCGCGGGCGTGACGGCGTACGTCATCGACACCGGCGTACGCATCACGCACTCGCAGATCAGCGGCCGGGCCACCAACGGCTACGACGCCGTGGACGGCGACAACGTCGCGCAGGACGGCAACGGCCACGGCACGCACGTGGCCACCACCATCGCGGGCTCGACCTACGGTGTCGCCAAGGCGGCGAAGATCGTGGCGGTCCGCGTGCTCAACAACGCCGGTTCCGGCACCACGGCCGGCGTCGTCGCGGGCATCGACTGGGTGACCGCGAACCACAGCGGCCCCTCCGTCGCCAACATGTCGCTCGGCGGCGGCGCGTCCACCGCTCTGGACACGGCTGTCGCCAACTCCATAGCCAGCGGCGTCACCTACGCGGTCGCGGCGGGCAACAGCAGTGCCAACGCCTCCTCGTACTCCCCCGCCCGGGTCGCCGCCGCGATCACGGTCGGCGCCACCACCAGCACGGACGCCAAGGCGAGCTACTCGAACTACGGCTCGATCCTGGACATCTTCGCCCCGGGTTCCTCGATCACGGCGGGCTGGTACACCAGCGACACCGCGACGAACACGATCTCCGGTACGTCGATGGCCACCCCGCACGTCGCGGGCGCGGCCGCCGTCTACCTCGCGGGCCACACCTCGGCCACCCCGGCCCAGGTCGCCACGGCACTGACGGGCGGCGCCACCACCGGCGTGGTCACCAGCGCCGGCACCGGCTCACCGAACCGCCTGCTGAAGGTCATCTCGTAACACCCGTCTCGGACAGGTGAGTTCCCCGGAGGCAGCCGGCGCCTCCGGGGAACTCGTTCGTTCACCCATTCGTTCCCCTCCGGGGAACATCGCGCATGCCTCTGGGCAATGTGGCGAGCTGGTTGCGCATCTTGACTCGCCCGTCGCGCTGCGCGACATTGAAGCCCGGCATCCGGCGCGTCGGGGGGCAAAGTCGCCAATGCAGACCATACGTATCAAGCCACCTTCATCCGGCAGTGGATCGGGGGACGGCGAGCCGCCACCGCAGGGGCTCGCGAAGGACCTGTTCCCGCTGCTCGCGGGCGTGGCCGTGGCCGTCGCGGCCGTCGGCGCGGGCCTCGCGCTGACCGACACCGCCTCACCGCTGCGCGGCCCGTTCACACTGTTCTTCCTCCTCGCCGCACCGGCGGTCGCCGTGGGCGCCGCACTGCGCGGACTGGAGCCGCTCGGCCGGATCGTGACGTCGGTCGCGGCGGCGGTCGCCCTCGATCTCCTGGTCGCCCAGGGCATGCTGGCGACGCATCAATGGTCGGTCCGCGGCGGAGTCGTCGCCGTGACCGTGATCAGCTCGCTCATCCTCCTGCTGGTTCTGGTACGGCGGCACCGCGGCCGTACGGCGAGAAGACGGACCTCCTGACGTGGCTGGTGACGTGGCTCGAAACCTAACTTCCGACGTGACCCTCTCCGTGTACCGACCCGGCGAACTGACCGCCGCCGACCGGGCCGCCTGGACCGCGATGCAGGCCAAGGCCCATCTGCACGGCTCGCCCGAACTGGCGAACCCCTTCCTGTCCCCGGAGTTCACGCTCGCGGTCGGCCGCTGCAGACGCGGCGTACGGATCGCGGTGCTCCGCGAGGGCGGGGAGCCGGCCGCCTTCTTCCCGTTCCAGAGATCCGCCGCCGGCGTCGGCCGGGCGATCGGGCTCGGCGTCTCCGACTGCCAGGGGCTGGTGCACCGCCCCGGATTCGACTGGGACGCACGGGAGTTGCTGCGGGCCTGCGGGCTCGCGGTGTGGGAGTTCGACCACCTGGTGGAGGGCCAGGCGCCGTTCGAGGCCGAGGCCTCCGGCACCTTCCCGTCCCCGGTGATGGACGTCGACCAGGGGTACGAGGCCTATCTGGCCGGACTGCGGGCGCGCTCACCCAAGTTCACCCGCACGACCCTCGCCAAGGAGCGCAAGCTCGGCCGGGACGCCGGCGAGGTGCGCTACGTCCACGACGAGCGTGATCCCGAGGCGCTGCGCAGGCTGATGGACTGGAAGTCCGCCCAGTACCGCAGGACGGGCCGCAGCGACCGGTTCGCGCACCCCTGGATCACCGGGCTGGTGCACCAGCTCTTCCACACCCGGTCCGACCCGTTCGCGGGCATCCTGTCGGTGCTCTACGTCGACGGGAAGCCGGTCGCCGCCCACTTCGGACTGCGTACGGAACGCGTGCTGGCCTGCTGGTTCCCGGCGTACGACCCGGCGTTCTCGAAGTACTCGCCGGGTCTTGTCCTGCATCTGCGGATGGCCGAGGCGGCCGCCGCCGACGGGATCGCGTACCTGGATCTGGGCCGGGGGCAGAAGGAGTACAAGGACTCCCTGAAGACCCGTGAACTCATGGTGTCCGAGGGGTGGGTGACACGTCGTCACCCGGTGGCGGTCGGACACCGGGCGCGGCGCGCCCCGGTCCGGGCGCTGCGCAATGTGGTGCTGTCCCGGCCGGAGCTGTTCGAGCCGGCCGACAAGGCGCTGAAACGGATGGGACAGCTCCGTTCACGAAATCGATCAAAGTAGTTGTCCAACGATCAAAGTGGTTGTGTAACGGTCAAACCAACAAAAACGTGAGGCCTCGTTCCAGGTCTTGCCATAAGGGCGCAATCGTCAATACCGTCATACATCTCACCCGCATCGGTACGTCGTCCTGTGACTCAGGGGAGGGCTCAGGGTCCACGACGACCGTCGGAGCGGGACGCGGTAGGGGGGTGCCGCGCTCGGTGAACGTATGTCTTGCCGAGCCGTGCCGCGAGACCGGACACCTGTTCAGGCGTTCGGCCAGCTTTGCCAGCTCACCCGGCATGCACGAAGACAGCTAGAGACCGATACGGAGAAACCATTCGTCATGCCGTGAGTGAGAACCCCCCTTTCGAACCGGACACATAACCGGGCCGCCCAGGGGCGGGCGGTCCACCGGACGAGAGGGACCAGACTCATGAGTTCCGTTCTGCGACCGGCGATCTCGGGCGAGGAGCCCGCGATCGCCAACCAGCAACCGATCAAGGCCGACGTGTACCGGCCCATCTCCTCACATCTGGCGATCACGCCACCGGTGAGTGTGGTGATCCCCGCCATGAACGAGGCGGAGAACCTGCCGTACGTCTTCAAGACACTGCCCGACTGGATCCACGAGGTGGTCCTGGTCGACGGCAACTCCACCGACGACACCGTCCAGGTCGCCCGCGACCTGTGGCCCGGCGTCAAGGTGGTCGAGCAACAGGGCAAGGGCAAGGGGGATGCCCTGATCACCGGGTTCGAGGCCTGCACCGGCGACATCATCGTGATGGTCGACGCGGACGGCTCGGCGGACGGCAACGAGATCGTGTCGTACGTCTCCGCACTCGTCTCGGGCGCCGACTTCGCCAAGGGCTCGCGCTTCGCCAACGGCGGCGGCACCGACGACATGACGCCGATCCGCAAGCTCGGCAACTGGGCGCTGTGCACGGTGGTCAACAAGAAGTTCGGCGCCCGCTACACCGATCTCTGCTACGGCTACAACGCGTTCTGGCGGCACTGCCTCGACAAGATCGACCTCGACTGCACCGGCTTCGAGATCGAGACCCTGATCAACATCAGGGTGGTCAAGGCGGGGCTCAAGGTGCAGGAGATCCCGAGCCACGAGTACCTCCGTATCCACGGCGCGAGCAATCTGCGGGCCGTGCGCGACGGGCTGCGGGTGCTGCGGGTGATCCTGAAGGAGCGCTCCAACCGGCGTGACCTGCGCAGCCGTTCGCACTCCCGCATCCTCAGCGCGAGCCGGGGAGAGGCGTCTTGAACGAGCTGGACGTCTCGGTGGTCGTCTGCGTCTACACCGAGGACCGCTGGGAGGATATCCTCGCGGCGGTCGCCTCGGTGCGGGCGCAGTCACGGCCGGCCCTGGAAACACTCCTGGTCGTCGACCACAACCAGGCTCTCCTGGAGCGGCTGGCCAAGGAGTACAAGGAGACCGACGAGGTACGGGTGCTGGCCAACGCGGGCCCGCGCGGTCTGTCGGCCGGCCGCAACACCGGGATCGCCGCCTCGCGAGGGGAGATCATCGCCTTCCTCGACGACGACGCCGTGGCCGAACGCGACTGGCTGCGCCACTTCGCCGACGGCTACGCGGACCCCCGGGTGATGGCCGTCGGCGGCCGTACGATGCCGATCTGGGCGTCGGGCCGCCGGCCGGCCTGGTTCCCGGAGGAGTTCGACTGGGTGGTGGGCTGCACCTACAAGGGGCTGCCCGAGGGACGCGTGAAGGTCCGCAACGTGCTCGGCGGGAACGCCTCCTTCCGGCGTACGGCCTTCGACGCGGCCGGCGGTTTCGCCACCGGCATCGGACGGGACGGCGACAAGCGTCCGCTGGGCTGCGAGGAGACGGAGCTGTGCATCCGCCTCACCAGGGCCAGACCGGACGCGGTCCTCCTGATCGACGACCGCGCGGTGATCCACCACCGGGTGCCCGAGGTCCGCGAGCACTTCGGGTACTTCCGCACCCGCACCTACGCCGAGGGCCTGTCGAAGGCGCTGGTCGCCCGAAGTGTCGGCGCGGACAAGGGACTTGAGTCCGAACGCCGGTACACCACCCGGGTCCTGCCCGCCGGGGTCGCACGCGGTCTGCGCGACGCCGTGCTGGCCCGCCCGGGCGGCGCGGGCCGCGCGGGCGCGATCGTCGCCGGCGTGCTGACGGCGGCCGGCGGGTACGTCCTCGGGAGTGTGCGGGCGCGCCGGGGCGGACCCACGTTCACGGTGGTGGAGATCGAGCGGAGCGCCGAAGGGGGTACGGCATGAGTACGCCCGTACCGATCCTCATGTACCACTCGGTCGCCACCGAGCCGAACGACGCGACCAGGACCCTGTCGGTGACGCCCGAGGCGTTCGCCGAGCAGCTGGCGCTCCTGGCCGACCAGGGCTTCACGCCCGTCAACACGGCGGAACTGGCGGCGAGTTGGCGCTCCGGCCGATCACTCCCGTCCCGCCCGCTCCTGATCACCTTCGACGACGGCTACGAGGGCGTCCACCGGCACGCCCTGCCGGTGCTCGCCAAGTACGGTTTCCCGTCCACCCTGTTCGTGTCGACGGGCTGGCTCAGGGGCCCGTACGACACCGGGGGCGGCCTCGACACCATGCTCGACTGGGACCAGGTGCGCGAACTCGCGGGCAGCGGCGTCGAGATCGGCGGCCACAGCCATACGCACCCGGAGCTGGACCAGCTCGACGACGACACGCTGCGCTTCGAGCTGACCCGCTGCCGTGACGTCGTCGCCGGTGAACTGGCCGCCGTACCCGTGTCGTTCGCCTACCCGTACGGCTACTCCAGCCGCCGGGTGCGGGCGGCGGTGCGGGCGGCCGGGTTCGCGCAGGCGCTCGCCGTCGGCAACGGTCTCGCGCGCCGGGAGCAGGGTCCGTACGCCCTGCGGCGCGTCACCGTGCGCCGCTCCACCGGTATCGAGGAGTTCGCGCGGCTGGCCGAAGGCCGGTCCATCGCGCGGGACTTCGCCCGGGACCGTGCCCTCACCAAGGGGTACGCCATGGTCCGCAGAGCACGTCAGGTCCGCCGGAAGGCCATCAGTTCCCGTGTCTGACACGACAACCACACCCACGACCGAGGCCGAGGCTCCCTCGGCCGATCCACCCGGACAGCGGCCGGGGCGGCGGCTGCGGCTGCCCGGCCTGGGCACGGGCAAGGGGGGCGGCAGCCAGCTGTTCCGCAACGCCTACGCGCTGATGCTGAACACGGGCATCTCCGCCGTGCTCGGGCTCGGCTTCTGGCTGGCCGCCGCCCGCTACTACTCCGAGTCGGCGGTCGGCCAGAGTTCCGCCGCGATCGCCGCCATGAAGCTCCTCGCGGGTCTCACGGCGGTGACACTGACGGGCGCCCTGGCCCGCTTCATCCCGGTCGCGGGCCGCGCCACGGGACGGTTCATCTTCCGTACGTACGCGGGCAGTTCGGTGATCGTGGCGCTGGCCGGCGGTCTCTTCCTGCTCACGCTGGACTTCTGGGGGCCGTCATACCGGTTCCTGCACGGACCGGTGCCCGCCCTCGGGTTCGTCGGCGCCGTCGTGCTGTGGAACGTGCTCACGCTCCAGGACGGGGTGCTGACCGGGCTGCGGAACGCGCTGTGGGTGCCGGTCGGCAACACGGTGTTCTCGGCGGTCAAGCTGGGGCTGCTGGTGGCCTTCGCGGCGGCGATCCCGACGAGCGGTGTGTTCGTGTCGTGGGTCGCCGCGATCGCCATGTCGGTGCTGCCGCTCGGCTGGCTGGTGTTCCGGCGGCTGGTGCCCCGGCACGTCAAGGCGACCGAGGAGCACGCGAAAGCGAAACCGCCGACGCCGAAGGAGATCGGCAGATTCCTGGCGGGCGACTACACGGGGTCGCTGTTCTCCCTCGCGGTGGTCTACCTGGTGCCGGTGATCGTCGCCTCGCAGGTCAGCTCCGCCGACAACGCGTACTTCTACATCACCACCACCATCGGCGGCACGGTCAACCTCCTCGCCATCAACATGGGCGCCTCCCTCACGGTCGAGGGCTCCCACGATCCGGCCCGGCTGGCCGCCAACACCCGGGCCGCGCTCAGGCGCATGGCGCGCATCATGCTGCCGGTCGCCGGGGTGCTGTTCTTCGGCGCGCCCTGGATCCTGGGCGTCTTCGGCTCGGGCTACGCGGACGCGGCGACCCCGCTGCTGCGCTGGTTCGCGGTCGGCGCGGTGCTGCGGGTCGTCATGGAGACGTACTTCGCGGTGCTGCGCGCGCAGAGCCGGACGGCCGGACTCGCCTGGATGCAGGGCCTGTTGTGCGCCCTGGTGCTCGGTCTGACGCTGCTGCTGCTCCCCCGGATGGGGCTGACGGGAGCGGGCGTCGCGGAGATCTCGTCCCTCGCGGTGATCGTCGCGATCGCCGCGCCGAAGCTGTACCGGACGGTCAGGGCGGCACCGGCCGACGCGATCCCCGAGGGTTCGGCACCGGACGGGGACCTCGCCGACCTGACCGCGGGCTCCCGGGGGCGCGGGCAGGGCTGGGCACGTTCACTGGACTCGGACACGCTCGCGCTGGGCGTCCACCTCGACTTCGACCACCAGGAACGCCGTCCGGACGTCCGCCCGGGTCCGGGGACCCCGCCCACGGGGACACCGGCGCCGCGCGTGGACCGCCGGCCGACCTGGGCGCTGAAACAGCCCGAGGTGGTGGGGCTGCCCGTGGAGGAACGGGAGCCGACAGAGGGCTCGTTGCCGAAGCTGGCCGTCCCGGCGGGCGCGGACGCCGACCTCGTACGAGCCGCCCAGGCGTCCCTCGTACGGGAGTTGCGGACCGCGCAGACCGCACCCGACCCATTGCCGGCACCTCCCCGGACCCTGCGCGAGCGCCTGCTGCCCACCCGTGGCGGAGTGGTCCTCGGCTGTCTGCTGATCGCCGCGCTGTTGCTCTACTGGGTGCCCGCGTCCCGCCTCGGCGAAGCCGACCTGGACCGGATGGGCGGGCTGGGGCTGATCTCCGTCCTGCCGCTGCCGACGCTGATCGGGGCCGGGCTGCTGGTCCTGGTGTTCGCGTCGCTGCTGTGGGGCAACCGGGAGCACCGCACACTGCTGGCTCTCACCCTGCTCGCGACGGTCGTGTCACTGCACGCGCTGCCTGCCGTGATCGAGGCCGAACCACGGTTCGCGACGGCCTGGCAGCATCTCGGGTTCCTCGACTACATCGACCGGACCGGGACCGCCGTACCGGACCTGGACGCGCGCTGGAGCTGGCCGGGCTTCTTCGCGGGGGCGGCATTCGTTGCGAAGGCCTGTGGGGTGAACGACCTCACGGAGGTCATCCGCTGGTGGCCGCTGACCATGCAACTCCTGTACCTGGCACCGCTGTTCCTCCTGACACGCTCCCTTCGGGCGAGCTGGCGGGCCAAGTGGACAGGGGTGTGGATCTTCGTCCTGAGCGGCTGGGTCGGCCAGGACTACTTCTCTCCTCAAGGCTTCACGTACCTCCTCTATCTGGTCTTCGCGGCGATCCTGCTGGTGTGGTTCCGGGCGCCGAGAGTCCTCTGGGGGAAGATGCGGCCGGGCGAGGCGGAGGTCGAGCCGACGAACCGCCGTCAACAGGCCGTACTGCTGGCCGTGTTGATCGCCCTGTTCGCGGCGACGGTCCCGGCCCACCAGCTGACGCCGTTCGTGATGCTGGGCGTGCTGGCGGTGCTGGTCGTCATCGGCAAGTCCGAACTGCGGGGCCTGCCCATCCTGTTCGGTGTCATCGTCGCCGTGTGGGTCGGTTTCATGGCCGAGCCGTACTGGTCGGGGCACTTCGACGAGCTGTTCGGCGGGATGGGCGGAGTGGGCGGCAATGTGTCGTCGAGCGTCTCCGGCCGTATCGAGGGCGGCAGTTCGAGCCACAAGCTGGTCCTCTACACCCGCGTCCTCCTGGCCGGCGGGGTCATGACCCTGGCCTGCTACGGCTGGTGGCGCCGCCGCGACCACAAGTACCGCGAACGCTCCCTGCTCGTCCTCACCTTCGTCCCGTTCCTGGGCTTCGGCATGCAGTCGTACGGCGGCGAGATGGCCCTGCGCGTCTTCATGTTCGCCCTGCCGGGCGCGGCGCTGCTGGCCGCGCTGGCGCTCTTCCCGCGCACGGGGGTGACGGCGAAGGAACGGGACAGGGACCGCATCAGCTTGGCACCCCTGGCCGCGCTGATGGCGGGCCTGATCCTCATGGGCGGCTTCCTGGTGGCCCGTTGGGGCAACGAGTCCTTCGAACGGACCCGCCCCGGCGAGGTCGCCGCGATGAACTACGTGTACGCCCACGACGACCCGACGGTCCGCCTGCTGTGGCTGAGCAACGACCTCGTCGACAACGTCACCCCGGCCCTTCCGTGGGGCGCGAAGGACATGGAGAAGGTGAACTACGTGCCGACGCTGGCCCCGGCCGACCCGGTGCTGGTGTCGGGCCTGGTGAAGGCGCTCAAGGACGCGGGCCCCAACTCGTATCTGATGGTCAACCGCAGCCAGGTCATCTATCTCCAGCTGGACGTGGGCTACTCGGCGGCCTGGGAGGGCCGACTGCTCCAGAACCTGGACGGCCGGGACGAGTTGAAGAAGGTCTTCGTCAACTCCGACGTGACGATGTACGCGCTGCGGCAACAGCCGGAGGGCAAGGTCGCGAAGCCCGACCCCGGCCCGATCGGCCCTCAGGTGACCTGGACACCATGGTCGGTGGTGGGCGGCCTGGCAGCCGTCGCCCTGATCCTCCTCCTCGCGGCCAGGGAGGTCGTCCGGGTGGCGCTACGCCCGAGCGTCCGGCAACTCCGCTGGCTACAGAGCAGCTTCTGGTTCTCGCTGCCGCTGCTGGCGGTGTTGTTGGCTTCGCTGGTGCAGCGGTTCCTGACGATGAAGTGAGGGTGCGCTCCGCGCCCCGATAGGGGCGCGGGGAACTGCGCGACCAGCCCCCACCGGCCCGAGGCCGACGAACTACCGGCTGAGCCACTTCACCTCGTACGCGCCCATCGTGAACCGCTTCCCGTCCACCTGCGCGTCGATCGGCCGATCCAGGACGTTGACGACGAGGACGGCCTTGTCGTCGGCGAGGACGCGCACGTTGGGCACGTCGTCGGAGGCGACGCGGACGGTCTCGTACTCCGTACCTGGCGGAAAGGCCGCCCCGAACCGCGAGACGAGGTCGAACATCGGAAGTGCCGTTCCCCCACTGCCACTTGAGGTAGGGGTCCACAGACACCCGGCGCAGCCGGCCCCCTTCTCCTCCTCCGGGTTCCAGTAGAAGCCGGATGAGGCACCGCCCTTGGCCATGGCGATCAGACCGGCCGCCTGGACGGCCTCGCGGCGGGTCTCGGACCAGCCCGTGCGGTCGTCGTTGCCGTCGGCGGGCTCGACGTAGTACTCCGCCCACCACAACGGCAGCCCGCGCGTCCGCGCCCGCACCCACTTCCCCACGGCCGTGAACTTGTCGGTCGCCGCGAACTCGTTCGGCAGCAGCTCGTCGTCCTTCGTATAGCTGGAGCCGTCCACGACGACGAAGTCGGCGCCCACCTTGTGCTTGTTCCAGTAGTCGAAGGCGTCGAGGACCCGCTGGTCCATGGCGCCCCAGGGGCCCTTGAAGGTCGTGGAGGCATCCGGTTTCTGCCGGGGGTCGAGGCTGTCCATGACGAGATACGGCCCGCCCACCATGATGTCCTTGTCGACCTTCTTCAGCGCCTTGTAGACGAGGTTGTACAGCTCGGTGTAGCCCTCGTAGTCCCAGCGGGCCTCGGTGTTGTTCCAGAAGCCCTTGAACTCGTTCCACACGATGAAGTGGCGTACGTCGGGATAGCGCTTGGCGACGGTCGCGGCGAGCGCGGCGAAGTCCTTGTAGTGGGCGCGAGTCGGAGCCGTCTCCAGGGCTGCCTGGCTCCAATTGGTGTTGTCCGAGCCGGACTTGCCGCCCTTCATCCAGTCCGGGGCACAGCACAGGGTGACCACGGGAGTGCCCCCGGAGGCCCGCACGAAGTCGATACGGCGGTCCATCTCCGCGAAGTCGTAACGCCCCTCGACCGGCTCGGGGTTGCCGGCGCCCCAGCCCATGATGTGCTGGTTCTGCGGCAGCCCGGGGTCCTTGGAGAGCAGCCCCTCGACCCGGGCGACGGCCGCCCCGGCGCCCTCGTCGGCGCTGAACTGGGTGTGCGTGAACCCCCACCCGACGTCCGGCTCCGAAACCGCCGGAGAAGCGGCGGGCGTGCCGTGCACCTTGTCACCGTCGCGGGAGGTACCCGCCGTGCTGCCGCCGTTCGACGGCAGTGTGTTGATCAGGGTCAGGACCAGGGCCAGCGCGACGGCCCCCACACCGAGCAGGGCGGTGAGCTGCCACCGCCGAGCTCCCGAATTCCACCCATGACGTCCCATCAAGGGCAACAGTAACGGCGGGGTACTGCCGGAGGGCAGCCCTCCGCAGCGCTCAGCCCGCGGGCAGGCCAGGAACGTATCGGACGCACAGCCCGAAGCCACCGCACTCACCGACAGACAGCGACGCACTGCGGAAACGGGGTGCACACGGCGCCCGGGTGCCGGATCATGGCGGCATGTCTGCGAACCCACACGACGCGCTGCCGATCCGGCTCAACGTCGACGACAGCGACTCACCGTCCGACGTCGTCGACGCGCTGTTCCTCGGCCGCTTCGCGACGGGCGAGCAGCCGTATTCGCACGCGGCGAACATCGACCGCGTACGGTCCGGGGCGACCCTTCTCCCGGCGGGCGCCAAGGTCCTGCGCGCCGCCCGCGACGACGACCGCAGCGCCACTCTGGCGGAGGGCGACGGCTGGACCCTCCTGGTGTCGCGCTGGAACCGGGGCGCCGACGTCACGGTGACGGCGACGACGCCCGAGCTGGCCGCGAAGGTCCTCGACCAGGCGACGGACGGCGCGGCGGACGAGCCCGAACCCCAGCCGGAGAACGTGACGATGGGCTTCTGGTACGTCTCCCCGCGCCGGGGGCCGCACCGTACGACCCGCCAGATCTCGGCGGGTACGTGGGACGAGGTCCGCGCCAACTACACGGCACCCGTGGCCGACGCGATGGACGGCCTGATGAAGACGACCCCGGAGGACATCGCGGGCCGCCTGCTCCTGCTCCACGGCCCGCCGGGCACCGGCAAGACGTCCGCGCTGCGCACGCTGGCCCGTTCCTGGCGGGACTGGTGCCAGGTGGACTGCGTACTGGACCCCGAGCGCCTCTTCTCCGACGTCGGCTACCTCATGGACATCGCGATCGGCGAGGAGGACAGCACCGGGAAGGGCCGCTGGCGCCTGCTCCTCCTGGAGGACTGCGACGAACTGATCAGGGGCGAGGCCAAACACACGGCGGGCCAGGCCCTCTCCCGCCTCCTGAACCTGACGGACGGCCTCCTCGGCCAGGGCCGCAACGTCCTGGTGGGCGTAACGACCAACGAGGACCTGGAACGCCTCCACCCGGCGGTGGTCCGCCCCGGCCGCTGTCTGGCCCGCATCGAGGTAGGCCCCCTGACCCGCCGCGAGGCAACGACCTGGCTGGGCACGGAGGAGGGAATCGGCCGCGAGGGAGCGACCCTGGCCGAGCTGTACGCCCTACGCAGAGGCACCTCCCCGACAACAGTCCCAGACCAGAGAGAGGGAGCAGACGCGGGCCTGTACTTGTAAGTCGGGTGCCTCGTGCGGTGGGGCGCAAGTTGTCGTGGGGTGCGGGAATCGTGCCTGCTTTCAGGGGCGCGGGGAACTGCGCGACAAGCCCCCACCGCCCCGCAGCCGAAGCAACTACCCCTCCTTACCCCTCGTAGGCCGCCCGCAGGGCATCCCGTACGGCATCGAGTGCCGCCCCCTGGCCCAGCCCAAGCCTCTGCACCCGCTCCGCGTACGCCTGCGCAGCAGACGCCGCTTCACGATCCGCCGCCGAGCCCGCGGCAGCGACCACCGTTCCGTTACGCCCCCGCGTCTCGATCACCCCGTCCGACTCCAACGCCCGATACGCCTTGGCGACCGTATTCGCGGCCAGCCCGAGCGACTCCGCGAGCCCCCGCACGGTGGGCAACCGGTACCCCACCGGCAGCACCCCCGCCCGGGCCTGCTCAGAAATCTGCGCCCGCACCTGCTCGTAAGGCGGCGCACTGTCATCGATGCGGATCTTCAAGGTCACCCCACGATTCTCCCGTACCGGCCGGAAAATAAGAGGCATCCGCGCATCTCCCCCGCGTAACGTCCCAGCTCATGACAGTGACCGTCCGCGCACTCCACCCCGAGGACACCACCGGCGTCGAGGGCTTCGCCCGCGTCCGGCGCATCTCCCTCCCCTTCTTCCTGATCACACCGAAATCCCTCGCGTACGACATCACGCACGCCCACCCCGACGCCCACTTCCAGGCACTCGTCGCCGAGCAGGACGGCGAGGTCATCGGGACCGCCCAGACCGCGGTCGTCCACGACAGCCCGGAGCCCGGCCAGGGCTTCGTCAACGTGTACGTGCACCCGGAGCGCACGGGACGCGGCGCCGGTTCGCTCCTCGTCCGCACCGCCGAGCGGCACCTCGCCGCCGCCGGGGTGACGAAGTCCTTCGCCTGGGTCCTGGACGCCCCCGGCAACCGCGCCTTCGCCGAGCACCACGGCTACCGCTCCAGCCGCAGCGCGCACTTCCTCCGCCTGGATCTGGCGAACGGCACGCTCCCCCCGCTCCAGAACCCCCCGCCCGGCGTCGAACTCCGCCCGGCCTCCGACTTCGCCGCCGACCCACGCCCCTTGTTCGACCTGGACGCGGAGACGACGTCGGACGAACCGAGCGATGTCGACTACGAGTTCACGGACTACGAGGCCTGGCTCCGCGAAACCTGGCACCACCCCCTGCTCAGCCACGAACTGACCACGATCGCCCTCGTCGACGGCCGCCCCGCCGCCTTCAGCGCGGCCCGCACCGACGGCGGCACCCGCTACGGCACCGTGATGACCGGCACCGCCCGCGACTTCCGCGGCCGGGGCCTGGCGAAGCTCGCCAAGAACGACTCCCTGCACCGCGCCCGCGCCGCCGGGTACACGGAGGCCCTGACGGGGAACGACGCCGGAAACGGCCCGATGATCGCCATCAACAAGTGGTTCGGCTACGAGATCTGCGCAACGGAGGTGCGGTATGTCCGCGAACTCACCTGAGCCCACAGCCACGGTGAACGTCGTACTCGTCAAGGGCGGCCGTACGAAGATCAGTTACCCGGCCGAGCTGCTCCACGATGACGGCACCCGGCTCGCGGTACGCGCCCCATGGGCCGGGACCGGAGTCCGCGACTTCGGCTTCGTCCGCTTCGAACCGGGCGACATGTTCACGGAGTACTACTGGCGGGACCGCTGGTACTCGGTGAAGGAGGTGCGTGACGCGTCGGGCGCACTGAAGGGCTGGTACTGCGACATCGCCCGCCCGGCCACGCTCACCGGCACCGACCTGGTCGTCGAGGATCTCGACCTGGACCTGTGGCGCTCCGCCGACGGCACGGACGTACGACGGCTGGACGAGGACGAGTTCGAGGAGAGCGGTCTGGCGGAGTCGGACCCGCAGGCCGCGTCCGCCGCCGTGGCGGCCCTGGACGAACTGGAGTCGCTGGCACGCGAGGGCGGCTTCGAGAAGCTGCTCGCCTAAGAGGCTCTACAACCGAGCCAGTACCGCGTACCGCTCGTCCTCCACCTCGCGCCCCCACAGCCGCGCGTCGCCGGACAGCCGCTCCACGCGCACGTCGGCGGCGAGGGGCGCGAGCAGCCCGGCAAGGGTGTCGGCGGGTATGCCGGCCGGGCTGACCGTCCCCCACACCCCCTCGACCAGCACCAGCCGGCCGCCGGCCCTGAGAAGCCCCTGCCAGTGGCGCAGCATGCGCGCGGGGTCGGGCAGCATCCACAGGACGTGTCGTACGAGCACGACGTCGAAGCGCTCCTCCCCCACCGGGGGCGCCGCCGCGTCGCCGACGAGGAACACCGCGGCCCGGCCGGCCAGCTTGCCCCTGGCCTGCTCGACCATGGCCCGGGACGCGTCCACGCCGGTGACGCGGTGTCCCTGTTCGGACGCGAGGAGCGACAGGCTGCCGGTGCCGCAGCCGAGGTCGAGGACGTCGGCGGGGCGGTCGGGCAGCCAGGACCGCAGCCGGGCCGCCCAGGCCTCGCGCACGGCCGGATCGCGCAGGCCGTGGTCGGGTTCGTCGTCGAAAGTCGCCGCTTCCGCATCCCAGTCGGTGTTCGTCATGCGGCCAAGAGTGACACCCACCACTGACAATCGAATCGTGACCGCCGCCACTGACAGACCGGCGCCGATGAGTCACCCTCCCGGGAACGGTCTATCTCCGTGAAAACGCGGAACCCGGTGGACCGAAGGAGGCAGCCATGCGCCGCGTAACCGTGCAGAAGCCCCTGAAGAAGTCGGACGCCCGCCGAGTGCGGGAAGAGGTCGACGAACGCGTCACCGAGCGTCCCGAGGTCCGAAAGGACATCGCACGCACGTGGTGGCCGGACGGCTGAGCGCCGCCCGGTGTCCGAGAACGTCAGACGAGCCTCTTGCGGTAGTGGATGCGGTCGTAGGGACCGTCGACGCGACGTTCGACGACCTCGTAGCCGTACTTCGGATACAGCTTCTGGTTCTCCCACATCATGGCGTTCGTGTAGAGCCTGACCTCGGGCAGACCGAGGGCACTCGCGCGTGCGTCCACGAACCGCAGCAGCCGCCCGCCCACGCCCGTGCCCTGTGCGTCGGGGTGGACGGCGATGCTGTCGACGTACAGATGGTCCTCGTGCGCCTCGACGACGATGACGCCGTGCACAGGTCTCCCCGTGACGAACACCAGCCCGGCGGCCGCGTTCGCCGCGTGGTCCGCCTCCATGGGCTGCGGCACGACGCCGATGCGCTCGATGTAGTGGTGGTAGGCGGCGTCGGTCACCGTCTTCACGGCGGGTACGTCGGCGGCGACGGCCTGCCGGACGGACCCGCCCGCGTCTGCGTCTGTCATGGACACACGCTACCTACCTGAGCGCAGTCCGAACCCTCCCTTAAGCCGACCATAAGGATCTCCCTCACCCGCCTCCAGCAGGCGATTCCGCGGTTTCTTGGGGCTAGCTTTCTGATCGCCCCCCGAGAACCGTTCCGAGGAGATCCCGCATGCGCGCACGCCGCCGTACGGCCGCCGCGATCACCGCCGTCACCACCCTCGGCATCGCCCCGCTGGCCCTGCCCGCGGCGCCCGCGTCCGCGCACGGCTCGATGGGCGACCCGGTCAGCAGGGTCGCCCAGTGCTACGCGGAGGGCCCCGAGAACCCGTCGTCGGCCGCGTGCCGGGCGGCGGTCGCGGCGGGCGGTACGCAGGCGCTCTACGACTGGAACGGCATCCGCATCGGTGACGCGGGCGGGCGGCACCAGGCGCTGATCCCGGACGGCGAGCTGTGCAGCGGGGGCAACGACGAGTTCAGGGGCCTCGACCTGCCCCGCGCAGACTGGCCGGCGACCGGCGTCAGCAGCGGCTCGTACACCTTCAGGTACCGCGTGACCGCCCCGCACAAAGGCACCTTCGTGGTGTACCTCACCAAGCCGGGCTACGACCCGGCCCGGCCCCTGTCCTGGGCCGACCTGGACTTCGAACACCCGGTCGCGACGGCCACGGACCCGGTCGCGGCGGACGGCTTCTACACGTTCTCCGGCACCCTGCCGCAACGTTCCGGCAAGCAGCTCCTGTACGCGATCTGGCAGCGCTCGGACAGCCCGGAGGCCTTCTACTCGTGCTCCGACGTGACGTTCGGTGCGGATGAGGGTGCTGAGGAAGGTACCGAGGAGGCGGGCGGCGGCGAGAGTCCGTCGAGCAGTGCCTCCGCGCCCTCCGAGGAGCAGATCGAGGCCGGTGCCGACGAGTCGACGGTCGAACACGCGGGCCACTCGGCGGAGCCGAGCCCTGAGGCGACCGAAGCGACCAAGGCGACCGAAGCGATCGCGCAGCCGCAGGCGGCGGGTGCCGTGGCGAACCTCGCCGAGACCGGTGGCGACGGCGGCACCCCGTATTTCGCGGTGGGCGGCGCGGGCGCCTTGGCGCTGGGCGTCGCGGCCCTGCTGCTCTCGGTCCGCCGACGCGCGGTGGGTGGCGGCGGACGACACGGCCACTGAGTTCGCCGGGGCCTGACTGGCGGCTCAGGCCGGCCAGGCCCCGGCGGACGCTCCCCGACCGGGGTCAGCCGATCGCCGACAGACAGGTGGTGGCGGTGGCGTGCGCCGGATCGAGGGCGTTCGTCACCTCGTGGAACGCGATCCGGTCGAGCAGCCCGACGGCGGCGTGCTCGGAGAGGTCCAGCGGGCACAGGTCCTGGATCAGGACGTTGTGTACGTCGGATCCGCTCAGGAACTGGCTGCGGTACGGCGTGACCACCTCGTCGTACTGGGTGGCGATGACCGTGTAGCGGACGCCGGGGACGGTGTCGCCGCCCGCGTTGAGCTTGGTGAGGAACGCGGACCCGACGACCTGGTCGGCGAGGGCGGGGGTGGCCGTGGTGAGCAGGTCCGCGGCCCCGGGGAAGTACGTCAGCAGGTTGGTGAGACCGTTCAGAGTCGTGCCGTGGTTGCTGGGCGCGATGCCGACGAAGGCGTTCACCTCGGCGGCGCCGCCGAGGAACCTGAGGTAGTAGCGGGGCATCATGCCGCCCTGCGAGTGACCGACGAGGTCGGCCTCGGCGGCGCCGGTCGCGGCGAGCACCTTGTCGACGAAGGCGTCGAGCTGCGCCGCCGACTCGTCGATGGGGCCGAGGCCGTAGAAGAGGGGTACGCCTGGCAGTTGGCCGTAGTCGAGCGAGAAGACGCAGTAGCCACGGTTCGTCAGATACGGCGCGAGGGTGAGCCAGTTGTCGATGCCGTTGGCGAAGGTGCCGTGGACGAGGACGACGGGGCGGGGATGAGCGGCGGACGGCTTGCAGGAGTAGTCGTTCCAGCCGCTGCTGGACGCGGCTTCGGTCTGCGTTTCGGCTTGTGCGGTGGCGGCGGGCACGACGGTGGCCGCGGCGGCCAGCAGCAGTGCGGCGAGAGGTCTGACGAGGGGTCTGAGGACGCGTTTCCAGGGCAGCATCGAGTGATCTCCTTGCGGCTCAAGGGAGTTACGACGGCTCTACGCCCTGTGATCCGGATCACGAGGATGCTGTTCACTCGTCAAGTTACGGGCGAGTAGTAGAACGTGGAAGTTACGCGTCAGTAAAAACTTTCAGCGGTGGTCGGCTGCTGTGATACTGGGCCCCCGATCCACTCGCCCGGAGTTCGACCGACGTCAACTCCTCGGCATGCAGGGCGAGTCCATGAACCCGGGCGGGCTGCGGGGTGAGCGCCTCGTACATCCCGTGGGCGGCGCGGGTGAGGGCCGGGGAGTGGGCGGTCGGCTGCCTGAGCGTGCGACTGCGGGTCTCCGCGGGGTGATCGGCGTAGCGCACGGTGAGGGTGAGCGTGCGGCACTCCTTCTCCAGGGCGCGAAGTCGGGCGCCGAGTTCCTCGGCCGCCGAGCGCAGGGCGGTGCGCCGGCATTCCGTTGCGGACAGGGCGCGTTCGGCGGTCAGGCGCTGGGTGAGGAGGGTGTTCGGCACTACTCGGCCGCGGTCGATGCCGGACGCCTTGTCGTGCAGGTCGCGACCGGTCTCCGTACCGAGGAGGCGGCACAGGACGGAGGGCGGTGCCGCGGCGATCCGGCCGAGGGTGTCGAGGCCGTGGCGGTCGAGGACGCGGGCGGTGGCGTCGGTGGTTCCGGGAAGTGCGGTGACGGGGTGGGCGGCGAGCAACTCCGCGATGGCGTCGGGCTGTTGGGGCAGAACACAGATCACCCCTGGAGCGGCTTCGTTCAGGGCCAGCCGGGCCAGTGTCGGGCCGGGGGCGACTCCGACGGCGCAGTCGACCCCGTAGCAGGCGAGGGCTCGTGCGCGGATCTCCGCGCCCACCTCCGCCGCGCCCTGCGCCCGAGCGCCCCAACCGGGATTCCTCTCGCCTCCGCACGGGTCCACCAGCACCTCGGCCGGCGGCAACGACTCCACGACGGGTGTGAACTCTCCGAGCATCGCAAGGAGTTGAGGCAGGGCAACCTCGCTCATCGGCGGCGACTCGAAACGTACACACAGGACGGTCACGGATACCTTTCGCGCCCCCGGTGCATCTGGATTCGACTCCCGCCACGCCTGACGCATCGTTATCGGTTCGAAACGTTACTTGGCTCACGCCGTTCTTGTGGCCCCCGTTACCTTTGGGGCCCTGGAGACGCCAACAGCCGAGAATGCAGCGGAAGTTGACGTTCCATTAGCTGTCGCGGGAGACAAGGGCAGGGAGCCGGGGGGCTCTTGCACATCCCTCACCACGCCCATCCCCGCAGCCGTACCGCCGTACAGCCGAACTATCGGGGGGAAGCGCTGTGCCGAGAATCCTGCTGACCTACTGGTGGAGCGGGCACGAGCCCGGCGACATCGTGGACGTCGACGACCAGACCGCGCGGGGAATCCTCGGCGTCATCGCGCGGCCCGTGGAGGACGAGGACGAGGACACGGCGGACGTCGAGCCGGAACCCGAGCCGGAATCAGAGTCGGAGCCGGAATCAGAACCCGAGCCGGAGCCAGGGCGATGAGCGAGCCGTACATCAACTTCCCCGATGTGGAACGCCTGGTCGTCGATCTCCTCAAGGACCGCACCGAACTGGCGGGCGTCGTCGTCGACGTCCAGCCGCCCTCCGGATTCGACGGCACACAGCGCGCCGTACTCGTCTCCCGGGTCGGCGGAGCCTGGGCGGAGGATCCCCGGCTCGACAATCCGCTGGTCGACCTCGAGGTGTACGGGCCGGACAAGCCCACGGCCCACACGGTCTCCCTCGTCGCCCGCGCCCTGATGCTCCAGCTCCGGGGCGAGGTGTACGGCGCGGCCACCGTTGTCGACGTCATCGAGGCGGACGGCCCGCGCTGGCTGCCCGACTACCGGCACGCCACCGCCAGCCGTTACGTCTCGACCACCCGGCTGGTCGTCCGGCCGGCCTGAACCACCGTGCCGTAAGCGCAATTCCGCACCACACCTCACTTCGAGCACGTCTCTCGCACGTCATGTTCATCTCCCACCAAGGAGCAGTGATGGCCGGAACGAACGCCAACGAGATCCGGGTCGCGGGCAGTGGCCGTGTCCTCATCGCCCCGCTTGCCACCGCGCCGCCCGCCGACACCAGCGCGGCATGGGGCAGCGGCTGGAGCGACCTCGGATACACCACCACCGACGGAGTCAAGATCTCCAAGAAGGACAAGCTCGACCCCGTGGACACCTGGCAGAGCGTCAGCGCGGCCCGGTTCGTCTACTCCGACCGCGACCTCAGCTTCAAGTTCCAGCTCCTCCAGCTGAACGAGTCCACGCTTCCGTTCTTCTTCGGGGGCGGGCAGGTGAAGGAGACGGCGACCGGCTCGGGCCTCTACAAGTACGAGCTGCAGGCCGAGCCGAAGTTCGACGAGCGGATGCTGGGCCTGGAGTTCACGGACGGGGACGAGGTCAAGTACCGCATGATCGTCGCCCGGGGTCAGGTGACCGAGACGGAGGAGATGTCCCTCGTCCGCACGGCCCCCGTCAAGCTCGGCGTCACCTTCACCGCGCTCGCCACGGTCGACGACGCCCCGCTCGCGACGTTCCTGATGAAGGACCCCAACTTCAGCGCGGCCTGAGCCGCTGACTCTCCCCGCCCGCCCGTACCACCGCACGAGGAGCCCGAACACCACCATGCCCCGTTTCAACGTCAACGCCGCCCGGGCCCAGCGCCTCGAAACGCTCGGGAAGGACTGGGAGTTCGAGGTGGACACGGATGTGTTCCGGCTGCCCACCGAGTTCCCGCGCAGCATCGCCAAGCAGATCGCCACGCTGGAGGACAACGACATCGACGGGCTGCTCGCGCTGCTGATGGGCGCCGAGCAGTTCGAGCGGTTCAGCAAGTACGACATCAGCGTCCAGGACGTCTCCGCGATCCTGGAGGCGTACGGCAACGAGACGGGGATGACGCTGGGGGAAGGCTGAGCCTCGGCGCGCTGGTCGACGAGCACGCCGAGGCCCTGGAGGCGGACCTGCTCCGCCACTACGGCGTCGACCTCCTCGACTGGCACCGGGGCCGCCTGTCCTCCCGCCGCCTGCGCGTCCTGACCGAACACCTCCCCGCGGACTCGTCCTTCGCCCGAGCGGTCCACGGCGAACAGGCGGACTGGACGGTCACGGACCACCTACTGGCAGCGGTGGTCGACCACTTGGCGGTCGCCAACTGGATGTTCGCCACGGTCAACCGCGACGAGGACACGGAGCCGGCACCTTATCCGGATCCGGTGCCGCGCCCGGGCGACGGCTCGCGGCCGTCCCACTCGGCAACGGAGGCAGCGGAAACCGTGGCCGGGACACACTCCGCGAGCGCGGCCGAGATCGTCGCCTTTCTGAGTTCACCCGCATGAAGGGAAGCGAGCAATGCCCCCCTCGGAGTCGACCGGAACCATTCCTCCGTGGTTCCAGTCCTTTGCGACGTCCACTGCTTTCCAGGGCATCGTCAGGAAAGCAGTGGACGGCAAATGGCTCGCCGAGAATGTGCCGCTCACCGGTGCGAAGGCGGAAGTCTCCGGATTGAAGGCCGAAGGCAACGCCGCCGCCCTCACCGTCTTCGGGGCGCAGGCCGAGTACAGCCTGGTCAAGCACGAATACGCTGTCATCGATCCGGCGAGGGTCGCCCAGACTCTGCTGGACGATGAGCAGGACAGACGACTCAGAGTGCTCACCGCCGAGGCTGTGAGCACCAAAGACCTGGTCGACAAGGTGAAGCAGGACCTCAGGTCCACCGCAGCCGCTCTCCGCCAGACCCTGAGTGAAGGCGACAAGCAGCTGCGCACCGAGGTACCCCAGCTCCGGACCAAGGTCGAAAGCATCCGCGACCGCCTGCTCGCCGACGATCAGAAGCTGCACGCCCGGATCTCCGCCCTCCAGACGAGGGTCGGCCAGGTCAGTCAGGTCGCCCATAACGCGGACGATCGCAGCGAGGCCGGGAAAACCAAGTTGAAGAAGTTGAACGCAGAAGTCAGGAAAGGCCTCCAGGACGTCGAGGCGCTGAAGGGCAGTGCTCGGCGAGCGGTCGGGGACATCGACATCCTGATCGACCGCGTCACCGCCCTCGAACGGGCCCTGCGGCAATAGCGACTCGCACGACACCGACCACAACGGCGACACCGACGGAGCCAACCCACCATGCAGACGTCTCTCGTATCGGTCACCCGGGCGCTGAACCGGATGAGATCCGCGGCCGGCGACACCGGCGGTGCCGTCAGCCGTATGCGTACCGCGGTGACCGGCACCACCGGTTCGGTCGACCGGCTCAGAAGCGCGGCGACGCAGGCGGGTACGGCCACCGGTCGGCTGAGGACCGCGGCCACTCAGGCGAGTGGCGGCCTCAACCAGATGAGGACCGCGACCGACCAGGCCGCGCGCAGCGCCCAGCAGGCAGGACGGAACGCCGCGGCGGGCGGCGGGTTCTTCAACCGGTTCAGCCAGGGCGTGCGGACGGCGACAACCGCCCAGCGCGGGCTCAACACCGCCATGAAGGCAAACGTCTTGGGTGCGATTCTCGCGCTCGTCATGCCGCTCATCACCAAGCTCGTCGACATGGCCATGCAGTCCAAGACAGTTCAAGCTGTCGTCCAAAAGGCCTTCAAAGCAATCAGCGACGCCGTCAGTACGGCGATGAATTTCATCAGGCCCATCGTCCAGCGCTACTGGCCGCAGATCAGCGAGGTGATCAGTAAGGCCGTCACCTTGATCTGGAAGGTTGTCAAAACCTATTTCACCGTCATGTGGACCTTCTGGAAAACCGTGTTCGACGCCGTCGTGGCGATCGTCCGCTTCGGCATCAACATGGTCGTCTCCTACATCCAGGGCGTCCGACGCGTGTACGAGATCGTGCGGGACGCCTTCACCCAGGCCAAGAACGCCGTCTCCAACCGCATCAGCGGAATCATCGGCTTCGTACGGGAGCTGCCCGGAAAAATCGTCAGCACGCTCTCCGGCCTGGCCGGAAAACTCAAGAGCATGGGCGGCGACATAGTCCAGGGCCTCATCAACGGAATCCGCAGCAAGGCCTCGGCCGTTCTCTCCGCCGTCAAGAGCTCCATCGTCGACAAGATCCCCGGCCCCATCCGCAGCGCCCTCGGCATCTCCTCCCCCTCCAAACTGATGATGGGCTTCGGCCGCGACGTCGGCGAAGGCCTCGCCCTCGGTATCGAGGGCACCGGCAACCGCGTGTCCGGCGCCGCCGGACGGCTCGCCACCGCCACCGCGCGGAGCGTGATCGGCCCGGGGTACAGCCTCGCCGGAACAGTCGCCCGGTCGACGCCCCGTACCGGCGCGGCCACCGCGGCCGCGCCCGTCACCGTCAACGTGCACCCCCGCCCGGGGCAGTCGGAGTACGAGATCGGCCGGATCACCGCCCGCGAACTGGCCTGGGCGGCGAAGCGATGAGCGGCCGGCAGCTCCAGCAGCCGGTGTTCGCGGTCGACGGCTGGGCCGGGAACACCGTCGACGACTCCGGCGTCGAGTGGTGGGTCACCAGCGAGCAGGGCTGGGCCTCCACCCCGCCCGTCCGGCTCACCCTGACCGACCGGCCCGAGCGGCACGGCGCGTTCGACGCCCCCTCCTACCGGGGCCCCCGTGTGATCACCCTGGAGGGCACCGCCATCGCCCCCGACCGGGCCGTGCGGGAAGCCGCCAAGGACCAGCTGGCCGCCGTACTCGCCGATGGCAGTGCGCTGTTGCCGCTCGTTGTCACGGAACCGCACCGCACCCGCCGGGCCCTGGTCCGCCTCACCGCCGAGACGAAGATCGCCGACCGCAAAGCCGGCGCCTTCGAGTTCTCCCTGACCATGACCGCGCCGGACCCGCTCCGCTACTCGTACGGGCTGAACGCGAACACCTGTCCGCTGCCCTCATCCAGCGGCGGGGTCTCCTTCCCGCTCTCCTTCCCACTGGACTTCGGCACCGGCTCCTCCGGCGGCCGACTGTTGCCGGAGAACAAGGGCACCGCCCCCACCTGGCCCGTCTGGCGGATCGGCGGGCCGTGTGTCCAGCCGGTGATCACCAACACGGCCACCGGCGAGGAACTCGCCTTCGAACTCACGCTCCAGGAAGGCGAGTCGCTGATCATCGACACCGACGCGCGCTCGGTCCTGCTCCAGGGCACGGCCTCCCGCCGCTCCTCCCTGCGGCCCGGCTCGGACTGGTTCCCGCTGCGGCCGGGCGCGACACCCGTACTCTTCCGCGCGCGCGACTACGACCCGCTCGCCCGGCTGACCGCCGAATGGCGCGACGCATGGCTCTGACGGAAGCCCTGAAGCCGAGACAAGGAGCGCACACACATGGCTGACTTCGAACGGGACTCCGGCTGGCTGTCCGGCAGCGTCGTCGACGCCGAGGACGCCCGCCTCGCCACCGGCGTACTCGCCGCGGCGTCCGCTGATCCGGCCAACCCGATCGCGTCCCGTACGGGCCTCAAGCCGGGCCCCGGCAGCCCCGGCAACGTCCTGGCGACCGCCACACCGTCGCGCAACATCACGGTCAGCCCCTTCCAGGGCGTCGTCCAGGGCACCCGCACCACCGCGGCGGGCCCGTATCTGATCACTCTCGCCCAGCAGAAGACCCTCGACGTGCTGAGCGCCGCGCCGGCCGACACCTCCAACCCGCGTACAGCCCTGGTCGTGGCCCAGCAGAGCGACCGTCAGTACGGCGACGAGAGTGACGGCATGGTCGTACGGGTGGTCCCCGGGGCGGTCGCCGTGACCCCGGTCCCGCCCGTGGTGACCGGGGACCACATACCGCTCGCCGCGATCACGATCCGCGCGGGGGCCGGTGCCATCACCCAGGCGGACATCCAGGACCTGCGCGTCTCCACCGTCGCCGCCGGCGGCGTGCTGCCCCTCAAGCCGTTCGAGAGCCTCCCCGTCCACGGCTACGGAGGCCAGCGCCTGTACGACCTGGAGACCGAGCTCGACATGGTGCGCAGGGGCAGTTCGTGGCGTCCCGCCGTGACCGGCGCGATCGAGTTCTTCGGCCCGTCGGACGCCGGCTGGCCCAAGGCCGGCTCGACCGAGGCGACCGCCTACGTGTTCAACCAGGTGACGGTCACCCCCGCCGCCCATCCGAGGATGCTGCTGTGCACCGCCCAGCTGACCGCCAGCGCGCAGTCCGTCGAGTCCAGGTTCGACCACCTCATCAGGGCGGTCGGTGAAAGCGTGAACATGGGCATCAGCGCCTTCAGCTGCGGCCCCACCGGCATCGCGACAACGGTCGCGACCGCCAGCCGGCTCATGCCGGCCGGTACCACGCCCCTGGTGATCACCCAGCAGTTCCTGCGGGTTTCCGGCACGGGGACTCTGAGCGCCGCCGCCAGTTTCACCAGCCCGGTCTACTCCGGGCTCCGGGTGCTGGCCTTCCCCATCCCCTGACAACCGCCCCGCCAGACCTCAGGAGAAGCAACGGTATGACCACACCCACACCAGAACGCGACTCCGGCTGGGTCTCCGACCGCCTCGTCGACGCCGAGGACGCCCGCCTCGCCACCGGCGTACTCGCGGCGCCCGGCGCCGGTCAGATCCAGGCCCGCAGCGGCATCAGGCCGGCCACCGGCGACCCCGGCAAGGTACAGGCCACGACCACCGTCTCCGGAAAGGTCACCGTCAATCCCTTCCAGGCGGTGATCCAGGGTACGAGGGCCACCGCGACCGGCGCCTATCTGGTCACGCTCGACCAGCAGAAGACCATCGACGTGCTCGGCACGGAACCCGCCAGCACCGCCAACCCCCGCCAGGACCTGATCGTCGCCCGGCAGCGCGACGCGCAGTACGGCGACGCCACCACCGCGATGACCGTCGAACTCGTCACGGGGAAGGAGGCCGTCTCCCCGATCGACCCCGAGGTGACCGGCGACTACATCCCGCTCGCGCGGATCAAGGTCCCGAAGAGCGCCACGTCCATCGCCAACACCAACATCGAGGACCTGCGCCCCTGGACCGCGGCCGCGGGCGGCATCCTCCGGGTCTGGGGCGCGGGCGGCCGGCCCACGTACCCGTACACCGGCATGTACATCCACCGCTGGGACACCAACCACCTGGAGTGGTACGACAGCACGGCAGGCTGGCGTGCCGTCAACGACGACACCGGCTGGAGCAACCTCACGCTCCTCGCCAACTGGTCCGTGTACAACGCCGAGACCCCCGCCGTGCGCCGGATCGGGTCCAGCGTCCATCTGCGCGGCGCTCTCCTCACCGCCGTCGCCATATCGGTCAACGGCACTGCCGTCATCAACATCCCGGCAGGCTTCCGCCCGGCGGTACGGCATCACTGTTACGCGGTGCTGGGCGGCACGAGGACAGGCGTCGAACTCATGCTCAACACCGATGGCAACCTGCTCGTGTATCCCCAGGTGACCTCGACGACCCCCGCGCTCCCGGCCGGCCAGTTGCTCTACCTCAACACCAGTTGGCTGGTGGGCTAGTGACCCGTCGGCCGACCCGCTACACCTACTACACCGCCGACCTCGCCACCGGCACCATCACCGACGAACTCCCGCTGTACGACGTCACATTCAGCACCGAGCTGAACGAGGCCGGCGAGTTCCGCGGCCGACTCCCCCTGGGCGACCCGAGGGTGACGGTCCATCACCCCCGTGAACTCACCGAGCCCGGGCGCGCCGCCCTCTACGTCGAACGGGACGGCGTGCTCGTCTGGGGCGGGGTCGTGTGGACGGTCAAGTACACGTCCGCGGACCGGCACCTGGAGATCGGGGCGGCCGGTTTCCTCTCCTACTTCGACCATCGTCGGGTCCTGCCCGCCGACTTCGACCCGGACACCAACGACCTGGGCTCCGTCGGCGTCGCCTTCGTCGACCGCGACCAGTCGGACATCGTCCGCGAACTCGTCGCCATCGCCCAGGCCCATCCCGGCGGCGACATCCGGGTCCGCCCGGAGACCAGCACCCCCTCGGGCACCCCTCTCACGCTCGTCTATCCGGGCAGCGGCCTCAAGAGCACCGGCGAGGCGCTGCGCGAGCTGGCCAGTCTGGAGGGCGGCCCCGACTTCCTCCTCGACATGACGTACGGCTCGGACGGCCGCCCCGTCCGCAGACTGCGCGTCGGCACGCCCCGCCTCGGCCAGCAGGGCACCCCGCACGTGTGGGAGTACGGGGCCAACCTGACCGCGTACACCTGGCCGGCGGACGGGGCCTCCACCGCGAGCCGGGTCTTCGCGCTGGGCGAGCAGGGTGAGACGAGCCAGCTCGTCGCCGTCGCCGAGGACCGCGCCACCGGGCGCCCCCTGACCGAGACCGAGGTCTCCTACGTCCATCTCACCGACCCGGCCCTGTTGCTCTCCCAGGCCCGCTCGGCGCTCACCGCCGTCTCGGCGCCGGTCGTCCTGCCCGAACTGACCGTGCGCGCCGACCTCGAACCCGTCCTCGGGTCCTACCAGGTCGGCGACGACGCCACCGTCGTCATCAAGGACGTGTTCTTCCCCGAGGGCGTCCACTTCGACGTACGGATCACGGGCATCGAGGTCACCCCGGGCAACGACGCGGGCGAGGAACAGGTCCAGCTGACCGTCACACCGACCAGGAGCACCACATGACCAGGATCAACCGCCCCGACACCCTCCTCACCGAACTGCGGGACATCAAGCGCCGTCTGCACGCGCTGGAGACGGCGCAGCGCGCCACGACCGCGCAGTCGGCCGCCGTACAGACCACGGCGACCAGCGCGGAGTCCCCCGACACGGACACCCCTGAGGACGAGCCGAGCTAGTACCCCGGTACTGCCCGCCCGCCGGATTCGGTCCCGCGGTGCCGGAGAACGACGGAAAAGCGCTCCTAGCGTGAGCGCGGGGTCGATCGAGCCCCGCCCTCCAGTGATCCAGCTCCTGGGTCCATCTCCTGCTGGGAGTACTTCCGTGGCCACGTTCCTCTACCGGCTGGGCCGGCTCGCCTTCCGGCGCCGACGGCTCTTCCTGATGTGCTGGATCGTCGTCCTCGCCGCCGTTGGTATCGGTGCCGCCGGCGTGTCCGGCAAGACGACGGACGACTTCACCCTGCCCGGCACCCAGTCCCAGCGGGCCATCGACCTGCTGGGCAAGGAGTTCCCGCAGGCCTCCGCCGCCGGTGCCACGGCCCGGGTCGTGTTCGAGGCGCCCGCCGGGCAGAAGCTGACCTCCACGGCCAACAAGACCGAGATCTCCGCCCTCGTCGCCGACCTCGAGAAGGCGCCGCAGGTCGCGAGCGTCACCGAGCCCTTCAGTAACAGCCTGGTCAGCAAGGACGGCACGATCGCCTACGCCCAGGTCACCTACGAGGTGCCCAAGGCGGACCTCACCGACGCCTCCTCCGAGGCCCTGGACCAGGTCGCCGAGAAGGGCGAGCGGGCCGGGCTGACGGTGAGCCTGGGCGGCAACGCCGTGCAGGAGAAGGCCGCCAGCAAGGCGGCCGAACTGATCGGCCTCGCGGTGGCCGCCGTAGCGCTGGTCATCACCTTCGGCTCGATGATCGCCGCCGGACTGCCGCTGCTGACCGCGCTCATCGGGGTGGGCGTGGCGATCCTGTGCATCACCATCTCGACCCAGTTCTTCGACATGGCCTCGGCCTCCTCCACCCTGGCGCTGATGCTGGGCCTGGCGGTGGCGATCGACTACGCCCTGTTCATCGTGTCCCGCTACCGGGGCGAGATACGCGACGGGCACGAGCCCGAGGAGGCCGCGGGACGCGCCCTGGGCACCGCCGGCTCTGCGGTCGTCTTCGCCGGGCTGACCGTGGTCATCGCGCTGGCCGGGCTGAGCGTCATCGGCATCAAGATGCTCACCACGATGGGCCTGGCCGCCGCCTTCGCGGTCGCCGTGGCCGTGGTCATCGCGCTGACCCTGCTGCCCGCCGTACTGGGCTTCGCCGGGATGCGGATCATGAAGGGGAAGCTGACCAGCGAGCGTCATCGCGCCGAGGAGCGCGGCGAACGCGAGGCGATGGGCGTGCGCTGGGGCCGGTTCGTCACCCGCAACCCGGTCAAGATGCTCGTCGTCTCGGTGGCGGGCCTGGGGCTGCTGGCCATTCCTGCGATGTCGCTGCGCCTGACCCTGCCCGACGACAGCATGGCCTCCCCCGGCTCCACCCAGCGCGTCGCCTACGACACCCTGAGCAAGGGCTTCGGTCCTGGCTTCAACGGCCCGCTGACGGTGGTCGTCGACGCCCGGAACAGCGACGACCCGAAGGCGGCGGCCGAGGACGCGTACGCCACGATCAGCGAGCTGCCCGACGTGGCCGCCGCCCGCCCGGCCGTCTTCAACGAGGCCGGTGACGTGGCGCTGATCGGCGCGATCCCGAAGAGTTCCCCGACCAGTCAGGCCACCAAGGACCTGGTCGCCGACATCCGCGACCACAGCGATGCCCTGCACAAGGACACCGGCGCCGATCTGATGGTCACCGGCACGACGGCCGTCAACATCGACGTCTCGACCAAGCTGGCCGAGGCCATGGTGCCCTACCTGGCGATCGTGGTCGGCCTGGCGCTGATCCTGCTTCTGCTGGTGTTCCGCTCGATCCTGGTCCCGCTCAAGGCCGCGCTCGGTTTCCTGCTCAGTGTGGTGGCGACCCTCGGGGTCCTGGTGGCGGTCTTCCAGTGGGGCTGGCTGAAGGACGTCTTCGGCGTCGACCAGACCCAGCCGATCGTGAGCGTGCTGCCCATCCTGCTGATCGGCGTCGTCTTCGGCCTGGCCATGGACTACGAGGTCTTCCTCGTCACCCGGATGCGGGAGGAGTACGTCCACGGGGCCGAGCCCACGGAGGCGATCGTCGCGGGGTTCAAGCACGGAGGCCGGGTGGTCACGGCCGCGGCGATCATCATGATCTCCGTCTTCTCCGGGTTCCTGCTGGACGACACCGCGCTGGTCAAGTCGATCGGCCTGGGCCTCGCCTCGGCCGTCCTCTTCGACGCCTTCGTCGTACGGATGACAATCGTCCCGGCGGTGATGACCCTGCTGGGCCGCCGCGCCTGGGCCCTGCCCGACTGGCTCGACCGGATCATGCCCGACGTGGACGTCGAGGGCGAGAAGCTGCGCCACGCGCTGGATTCCCGGCAGACGTCCACGGCGCCCGGGGGCCATGAGGAAGCGGGCCAGGACGCCGACACCGCGGGCGACACCGAGAAGCTGGCCCGCAAGCACTGACGCGAAAGCACCGACCGCACGGCCTTACGATCCCCACCTGGGCGTTGGGGCCCGGCGGCCGTGTCCCCGGAGCCCCCGTCCGCCGGTCCACTCCCCCGAGGCCGGCGGGCGGGCCCGCCCGCACCGTGAAGGGCGTACAGAGTGACCGCATCGAACGCAGGCGCCACTACGGCGCCGTCCGACGGTGTGCGGCTGCCCCGGCCGCTGGCGGACGACCCCGACCAGCGGGCGATCGTCTCGATCATCACCCGGCTGGGCGGATGGCGGCTGGCCGACCGGGCGCATCCCCGCATCCGGCGCTGGGCGGTCCCCGCCTTCTGCACCCTGCTCGGTGTCTCCGAGGTGTTCGACCCGGACTTCGGTCCCAACATCCCGGTGAAGCTGGCGCTGACCCTGGGACTCACCGTCCCGCTGCTGTGGCGGCAGCAGAGGCCGACGCTGGTCTGGGCCGTCATCACGGTCGTCTCGATGCCCGTCGCCTTCCTGGGGATCCTGACCGGAGCGAACTCGTCGTGGGTCGTGGCCCTGTACAACATGGGCCGCTTCGCCGCCCCTGGTCGGGCGGCGCTGGCCACCGCCGTCACCTTGGCGCAGATCACCGTGGCGGGCACCCTCTTCTGGGACGCCGGCCAGGTCGCCCACGCCACCCGTTCCTGGGTGGTGCTGATGCTGGCGCTGCTCGTCGTGACGGCGTTCGCCTGTCTGGGCCTGGCCGGCCGGCTGTCGGACACCGTCGTCGCCGCCCTGGAGAAGGAGCGCGACCAGCAGGCCCGGCTGTCGACCGCCCGGGAGCGGGCCCGCGTCTCCCGGGAGATGCACGACATCCTCGGCCACACCCTCGCCGTCATCGTCGGCCTCGCCGACGGCGCCGCCTCCCTCGCCCGGACCAAGCCGGAACGCGGCGCGGAGACGCTCCGCATCATCGGCGACAGCGGCCGGGACGCGCTGGGCGAACTGCGCCGGCTGCTCGCCGTGGTCGGGGACGAGCGGGACACCCGGGGCGAGGTGCCGCTCGCCCCGCAGCCCGGGCTGGCCGATCTCAAGGCCCTACTGGAACGGGTCCGGGCGGCCGGCCCGACCGTCACCCTCCGTACCGAGGGAGAGCTGACCGGCCTGACCCAGGGACTCCAACTGGCCGTCTACCGAATCGTCCAGGAAGCCCTCACCAACACGCTCAAGCACGCCGCCCGCGACACCGCCGTCACCGTCTCCCTGGCCGTCGACCCCGGCGCGGTTCACCTCACCGTCGAGGACACCGGCCCCTCGCACCCCCTGCCGGCCGGCCTCACCCGGACAGGCAGCGGCCAGGGCCTGGTCGGCGTACGGCAGCGTGCCGCCCTCTACCAGGGCAGTGTCACCGCGGGCCCCAACGACCACGGCGGCTGGAGCGTCCGTGCCCTTCTCTTCACCGACCCCCCGTCCGGCACCGCCCACACCACGGAGAAGCACCCGGCATGACCACCGTCCTGATCGTCGACGACCAGACCCTGCAACGCCTCGGCTTCCGCATGCTGCTGGAGGCGGAGCCCGACATGACCGTCGTCGACGAGGCCACCAACGGCAGCGAGGCGGTCCGCAAGGCCGCCGAACTGCGTCCCGACGTCGTCCTGATGGACGTACGCATGCCCGGTATGGACGGCATCGAGGCGACCCGGCGGATCGTCGAGTCCGGGGGCCGCTCCCGCGTCCTGGTGCTGACGACCTTCGATCTCGACGAGTACGCGTACGACGCGCTGCGCGCCGGAGCCAGCGGTTTCTTCCTCAAGGACGCGCGGCCCGAGGAACTCGTCGTCGGCATCCGCGCGGTGGCCGCCGGGGACGCCGTGATCTCCCCCGGTGTCACCCGCAAGCTGATCGACACCTTCACCAGCCGGCGGGCCGGCCCCGCCCCCGGCCACGAACTCCGGCTCGCCGACCTCACCGAACGCGAGCGCGAGGTCCTGACCGCCATGGCGGGCGGCGCGAACAACACGGAGATCGCCGAGCGTCTGCATCTCGCCGAGTCCACGGTGAAGTCCCACGTCAGCCGCATCCTCGCGAAGATCGGCGCCCGGGACCGCGTACAGGCGGTGATCTTCGCGTACGACGTCGGCTTGGTGCGCCCGGCCTGAGTCCGTCGGCGCCATGCCGGGCGGGCGTTGACGGACGGCAACTCTTCAACACTCGCCTATTAATTAACATCTGTATATTATCGCGGCATGCAGCCCGAACCCGCCGCCCCACCCCGCAGCCAGGACCGCCGTGCGCTTCGCTCGCGCGCCGCCCTGATGGCAGCCGCCGTACGGCTGGTGTCCGAGCGGGGGACCACCGCCATCCCGGTCACCGACCTCACCGAGGCCGCGGACGTCAGTCGGCAGGTGCTCTATCTGCAGTTCGGCGACCGGGACGTGCTGCTCGTGGAGGCAGCCGCGGACCTGGTCCGGCGGGAACTCATCACCGAGGCCGACGAGAGCGGTGACGCCTTCTCGGGAGTACTCGCGATGGCGCGGCACTTTGCGGCGCACCGGTCCTTCTACCGCGCGATGCTCACCGGTTCGTGCGCGTTCGCCATGACCAGGACGCTGAACGGCCTGTTCGGCGCCGCCAACGCGAAGACCGTGCGCGAGCTGTTCGGTGAGCTGGACGAGCAGGTCGCGCGTGATCTGGCGGCGTTCGTCGCGGGCGGCACCGGCGCGGTGGTCAACGACTGGCTGATCGACGGCGCGGATCCGCTCGACCCGCTCGACCCCGAGGAGCTGGCGCGGCGCCTGCTCCGTCTCGCCCCGGTGTTCACCGGCGGCGGCCGTACGTCCCCCGGCGGAGGTCCCGAGTGACCCGGCTGACCAGCCGCCTCGTCCAGCGCATGCTGCGCCTGCCCCCGCCCCCGACCAGGGATCTGGCCGTCGAACGCGGTCTGCGCGTCCCCATGCGCGACGGCGCCGAACTGCTGGCCGACCGCTGGGCCCCGAAAGCCGGCGGCACGGGCCTGCCGACCGCACTCGTCCGTATCCCCTACGGCAGGTCGGGCATGATCGCGGCGCAGCTGGCCAGGCCGCTGGCCGAGCGCGGCTTCCAGGTGCTCGTCCAGAGCACGCGCGGCACCTTCGGCTCCGGCGGCGGCTTCGACCCGCTGCGGTGCGAGCGCGAGGACGGCCTCGACACCCTGGACTGGCTGGTCGGGCAGCCCTGGTGCGGCGAGGCGGTCGTGCTGTACGGCGGCAGCTACCTCGGTTTCGCCCAGTGGGCGGTGGCCGACACCCTGCCCCCTCAGGTCAAGGCCGTGATCCCGGCGGTGTCGGAGTCCGCCTTCACCCTGGAGTTCCTGCGCGCCGATTCCTTCTCGTTGGAGGCCACACTCGGCTGGGGCCTCCAAGTGGCCGACCAGGAACGCCGGTTCGCGCTGCTGCACCAGCTGCGGCGGCTGCCGAAGGAACGGCGCGCCTGGTACACGCTGCCCCTCGGTCAGGCGGACACCGCGGCGACCGGCCGCCGTTCCCCCTACTTCCAGGACGTCCTCGCCCATGACGCGGACTCGCCGTTCTGGCAGGTCCTCGACCACAGCAAGCGGGTCGCCGACATCACCGTTCCGGTCAGCACGGTCGGCGGCTGGTTCGACATCTTCGTGCCCGGCCAGATCCGCGACTTCCGCACCCTTCAGGAAGCAGGACAGACCGCCCGGCTCACCATCGGCCCCTGGGCGCACATCTCCATGGGCGTGAGCCGGACGGCCGCGGCCGAGGCCCTCGACTTCGGACTGGCGTACGCCCACGGCAGACAGCCCGCCGACCGTGCGCCGGTCCGTCTGTTCGTGATGGGCGAGGAGAAGTGGCGCGAGTTCCCGTCCTGGCCGCCGCCCGGCTACGAACCGCGCCGTTTCCACCTCCAGCCGGACGGCGGTCTCTCCACCGAGGCGCCCGCCGAATCGGCCCCCGACGGCTACCGCTACGACCCGGCCGACCCCACCCCGGCCGTCGGCGGCGTCCGTATGGCCGTGGGGGTGAGATCGGGCCGCGCGGACAACACCGCCCTCGAAGCCCGCCCCGACGTCGTCACCTACACAACTCCCGTACTGGACAAGGACGTCGAGGTGATCGGCGAGATCGAGGCCGAGATCTGGTTCCGCTCCAGCCTGCCGTACGCCGATGTCTTCGTGCGCCTGTGCGACGTAGACGAGCGGGGACGGTCCACCAATGTGTGCGACGGCCTGACAGGTCTGACGGATGCCGATGAGCCGTCCCGGGTGACCGTACGGCTGTGGCCGACGGCGTACCGCTTCAAGCGCGGTCACCGCATCCGCGTCCAGATCTCCAGCGGAGCCTTCCCCCGCTACAACCGCAACCCCGGCACCGGCGAGCCCCGCGCCACCGCCACCACCCTGCGCGCCGCCGACCAGCAGGTCTTCCACGACCCCGCACACCCCTCGGCGGTCGTCCTGCCGGTACGGGAAGTGCACTGAGCGGGGCCGGGTGGGAGCGCGGTGCGCTCCCACCCGGCCCCGGGCCGGCCTGTGTTCCGTCGGTCCGTCAGCCGATGGGGTACGCCCGGGTGATCGTCTCGCTGAAGGTGTTGCCCGAGTGGTCCTCACCGCTGGCGCGCAGGGTCGCCCAGCCGCTGGTGGCGGAGGCCGCCGGGTGGGTCAGGACGGCCTTCCCGGTGGTGCCCCTGACCCGCGTGGGGACGGTCGTCCAGGTCGCGCCGTCGTCGTACGACACTTCGACCTTCACGGTGTCGAGGCCTCGATGGCGGCGGGGCCCCTGTTGCTGCACGGTGAACGGGATCGTGAACTCCGTGTCCGCCGGGGCGATGCCGTTCGGGTCGGTCGGCGGCTGGAAGCGCAGCACGGTCAGCGGCAGCGGGGCGGTCGCGTCGGCGCCCGCCGACCGGAACGTCCAGCTGGCCTCGATGCGCTGGGAGCGCTGGCCGTGCCAGCTGGTGCTGCGGGTCCCGGTGACATCGAGCCGGTAGTCGGCCGCTTCGGCGGGCACGGTCCAGAAGTTGTCGAAGTTGTCGAAGTTCTCCTCGTCCTCCCAGGGGCTGTCCAGCTTGCCGACCTCGGTCCCGTCCCGGTAGAGGGTTGCCTCGGCCCGGCTGAACGCGCGGTTGTTGTAGTTGTAGTGGCTCGGGTCGGAGTCCCCCCACAGAGCGAGCGCCGGGGCGATCCGGTTCCCCGTACGGCTCAGGAACTGCCCGTTCGCGGCCAGCGCCGGACCGACCACCGGATAGTTCCATGTCTCCTTCGTGACGCTGCCCGGCCGGTAGGTCCGCGGGTTGGACTGCTGTCGTCCGAGCGCGTGGTAGGAGGCGCCGTCCGGGGTCATGAACTCCCCCATGAACCCGGTCCAGGAGACATCCGGGTCCGCGCTGTAGTACTCCACCCGCTCGGCGGGGATCGGCACGTTGCGCGTCACCGAGAAGAGATGGGTCTGGCCGCCCACGTACCCGAGGATGACCCGGGCCGCTCCGGCGCGCTGACCGGCCCGCTTGCCGTACGAGGCGTTCACCTTGGCCAGCCGGTGGAGCGGGATGTCGTAGGAGAGGCGGCTGGGGACGCCGCGCTTCGTCTCCTCCACCAGTGCGTAGACCGGACCCTCGATCAGCGCGTCGACCTCCGCCGGGGCCGCCAGGATGGCGCGGTAGACGTAGCGGTAGGAGCTGTCCCGGTCCGCGGCCGGGGTCGGTACGGCGGACAGGCGGGTCGTCGAGTAGTACGGGGCCATGACGCCGAGGCTCGACAGCTCCCGGTGGCCGGTGGAGTCGACGGAGGTGTGCTGGGCGCCGAACTCACGGAACCAGGGTGCGACCGTGTCGTCCGGGACACCGACGTACACCGGCTTGCTCTTGCGGGCGTCGAACTCGATCGCGGTGTTCCGGTCGAGCGTGATCCCCGGCCGGCTCTCCAGGGTGAGGTCGACAGACCGCCTCGTCTCCGGATCCACGGTGTTGATGAGGGCGGTGAGACCGTACCTGCCCTTGGGCAGCCTGAGGTGGGCCCCGGGCTGGACTGTGTTGATCCGCCCGAAGGACGAGGCGCTGGTCCGGTCGAGGGGATCGACGGCGATCACGGACGTGTACGGCGTCAGCGGTGTGCTGCCGTTGAGGTCGATGGCGGTGAGGTCGAGGTCGTAGCTCTCCTCCTCGAACTTCGCCGTGACCGTGGTCTGGACGCGGGTGGAGCCGTCGGCGCTCGCCGCCACCAGCCGCCAGGCGTACGAGGCTCCGGTCGCCGGGATGCCGGTGGCCGGGTCGATCGTCACATCGACGGTGGATTCACCGCCCGCCGGGACGGTGATTTCGGTGGCGGAGAGGCGCAGGGTGTCGGCGGGGGGTGCCGTTCCGTCCGCCGCCGACGGGGTGATCGTCAGGGTGACCGGGGTGTCGGCGTCGTTGCGGTAGGTGACCGTCTTCACCGCGGCCGGGGCCGCGGTGAGCGGCCAGGTGAACAGCCCCGCGTTCAGGCCGGACGGGGACGCGGTCACCGTCCTGCTCGTGGCGCGGGCCACGTCGATGAGACCGCTGCCCTGGACGTGGACGCTCTGGTCCGGCTGCGGACTCGCCGTGGACCTGATCCCGTCCTTGAGGCGCTCGGCGCTCCAGTCCGGGTGCGCCTGGGCGAGCAGGGCCACGGCGCCCGCCGCCGCCGGTGTCGCCATCGAAGTTCCCGACAGCGCCGTGTAGTTGTCGTCGATGGGGCCCTGCGGGCCCGTGGGGTCGACGTCGCCGATCGAGGTGCCCTTGGCCCGGGCCGAGATCACGGCCACGCCGGGGGCGGTGATGTCCGGCTTGATGGCACCGTCCCCGAGGCGCGGACCGCGGCTGGAGAACGACGCGAGCGCGCCCGTGGAGTCCACCGCGCCGACGGTGAGAGCGGCGTCGGCGGCGGCCGGAGCCCCGATGGTGGTGGTACCGGGGCCGGAGTTGCCGGCGGCGACCACGAACAGCGAATCCCCCTGCGCCGACAGGGTGTTCACCGCCTGTGACAACGGGTCCGTGCCATCGCTCGGCAGTCGGGAACCGAGGCTCATGTTGACGACGTCGGCGCCCTGCGCGACCGCCCACTCCATGCCCGCGATGATGGTGGAGCTGAAGCCGGAACCGCCGGCGTCCATGACCTTGCCGATCAGCAGGTCGGCGCCGGGCGCCACCCCCTCGTACCGGCCGTCCGAGGCGGCTCCGCTCCCGGCGACGATGCCGGCCACATGGGTGCCGTGGCCGTTGTCGTCCTCGGCGTTGTCGGTGCCGTTGATCAGGTTCCGTTCCGTTGTCACCCTGCCCTGGAGGTCGGGATGGGCGTGGGCCCAGCCGGTGTCCAGGACGGCGACCTTCACGCCCTCGCCGGTGTACCCGGCCGCGCGGGCCGCCGGGACGCCGATCTGGGCGTTGCCGACGTCGTCGCGGGTCTCCACCGGTGCGTCCAGCCACACCTTGGACAGCCCGGACTCCAGCTTCATCGCGGACGCGGACACGGACGCGGACGTCGGCTCGCGGACGATGTCCGCCCAGAACTCGCCCGCCTCGGCGGGCAGTTCCTCGACGGCGGTCGCGTCGATGCTCTCCAGCGTCTTCCCGACGGTGGCACCGTCGGCCTTGGCGAGCGCCGAGGGCGTACGGTCCCCGGTGTGCTGGACGATCAGCGGCAGCGTGTCGCGGTCGGCGTACCCGTTCCGGGTCAGGGCGGTGATGTCGAACAGCCGGGCGTCGAGGGTGCCGTCGGTGACCAGGCCCAGCGCGTCCGACGGGATGACGCTGAAGTTCCCGGCGTCCTCCCGCTGGTAGAAGACGATGTCCGAGCGGCCTTCCCCGGCCTCCACCTGCACCGAGCGCCGGCCGCCGCCGACTTCGGTGACCTGGACGACGTCGCCGGTGATCAGGGTGACCGACGTCTGTCCGTCGGTGGTCTCCGGCACGGTGTCCGAGGCGCCGGCGGGGGGTGAGGCGGCGAGGGCCGCGGCGGTCAGGGCGGCGGCCAGGACGGAGGCGGTGAGGGCGATGGCCGGGCGGGGGGATCCGGGACGCCGGCCGGGGCGGTGAGCGGGGGCGGGGGGTATCAAGGGGTTCCTTTCCGAGGCGTCGGCAGTGCCGAAGGTGGGGGGGGACGGTGGCTCAGAGGGGTTCGAACCGGCTGTCGTCGCAGCTTCCCGGGAGGGGTTCCTCCTCGTCGGAGGGCTCCTGGGGGCAGGGCGACTCGGGCGTGTTCTCCGCGTGCTGCTCGCTCTGTTCCTCGGCGTGCGGTGGCTCCTGCGGGTCGACTCGCATGGCACACCAGCCTCGTACGCGACCGGCCGCACGGCGATCAGTCAGGTGACCGAAAAATTAGCCGTGGGGTGCCGAGCCCTCGGACTCCAGCGGCAGCACCCCGGCCTCGACCGCCGCCCGGACGACGGCCGCCCGGGACGACACCCCCAACTTGCGCATGGCGGCGCTGAGTTGAGTGGCCACGGTCTTCGGGGAGACGAACAGCGCCTGCGCCGCCTCCCTGTTGGTCATCCCCTGCGCGACCAGGGCCACGACCTGCCGCTCCCGTGGGGAGAGCCGTGGACCGTAGCCGCGCGGCCCCCTGCGCCAGGCGCGGGCCACCTCCACCCCGTGCTCGCGCAGGAGTTGGGCGACGCGGTCCGCGTCCGTGCGCGCGCCCAACGTCCACAGCCGCTCCTGCACGGCGGTGAGCTGCGCGAGCGCCTGCCCGGTGTCACCCTGCCGGAGCAGACAGTGGCCGCGCCGTTCGAGGGCGAGCAACTCGTCGTACGGGCGCGGCAGTTCGGCCCACGCCGAGGCCGCCGTCGCGAACGCCTCGGCGGCCGGGGCCGGTTCGCCGTGGGCCTCGGCCAGGATCGCGCGGCCCAACGACAGCGTGGCGACGGCCGCGGGCGCGTTGCGGCCCTCGGTGCCGTCGGCGTACCGCCGCAGCAGTTCGTCGGCGCGGTCGACGCGGCCGGCTCCGGTCAGGGCGTCCAGGTGTGCCGGGAGGATGTCGGTGGCCCACAGCCAGACGTCCTTGCGTTCGATCAACTCCAATATCCGGCCGGTGACTTCGAGGGCCTCGGCCCAGTCGCCGTCGGCCAGGTACGACCGGGCGAGTGCCGCCGCGGAGAGCCCGGCCTCGGGGTCGCACAGGCCGCCCTCGGCGAATTCGTCGGCGACCTTCCGCAGCCCGCGCCGGGCCGCCGTACCACCGCCCCCGGCGAGTGCCAGCACCGCCTGGATCCGCCGGGCCAGCCGCGAGCCGTAGGGGTTGACGTCCCGGTCGGCGGCCAGCGCGGCGACGGTCCCGTCCAGGCCCGTCCACTCGCCGGTGCACCAGTCCAGATACGCGAACGGGATCCGGAGCATGCTCAGCAGCCGCCGGTACCCGATGGACTCGGCGAGTTCCGCCGCCGCGGTCAGCCGGGTCCTGGCGCCCTCGTAGTCGCCCCAGACGACCGCCATCTGACCGGCGTTGAACAGGAACCGGGCGAGCAGTCCGCGCTCCGCCGGGGGCGCGTCGACCGCGGCCCGCTGGAGCTCGTCGGCCGCCCGCCAGCCCTCCTCCTCGCCGAGCAGGAGCAGGGCCGAGGCGCAGTTCGTCGTCACCCGGAGCCGGTCGGACGGCGACTCGATCCGTGGCAGCAGCTCCGTGGCCCGCGCGAGCCACATACGGTGCCGGGCCGCCGGCCACTCCGGCACCACCGGCATGGCCAGCACGGACATCGCCGTCGCGGCCAGCTCGGGCCGGTCCCCGAGGTGGGCGACACCGTCCTCGATCTCGTCGAACGCCGCGGACTCCTGACCGGCGTCCCGCAGCAGCCGGCCGAGCAGCAGCTTGGTCTCGCCGCGCTCCTGGCGGGGCAGATCCTCGTACGACAGGACCTGTCGTACGGCGTCCAGGACGGCCCGCGAGAGATCGCTGACGTCCCGTGCGCCGAAGACGGCCGCGCCGCCCATCTTGCGGGCGAGGCGCGAGCGGTCCGCCGTCGCGAGGTCCGCCGAGGTGAGCAGCCCGAGCAGGGTCACGACCGCGGCACGGTCGTCGCCGGACTCCAGGGCCACGTCGGCGCTGGCCTCCCCGTACCGGCACCATCCCGCGATGTCGCCCGCCTCGCGGCAGTGCCAGGACAGCCGTGCGACGGGCTCGGGCCGCAGCCCGCGCAGGTTCGCCGCCGCCCTGCCGTGCAGTCGGCGCCGGTCCGGTGCGGGGATCGCGCCGCGCACGGCCAGGCAGTCCAGGGCGTGCCGGTAGGCGTACGCGCCGGGTGTCTCCTCCCGCAGCAGTCCCGACCCGAGCGCCGCCGCCAGCCCGGCGCGGCCGGTCTCGGGGGCCAGCTCCGCGACCGTGCTCAGCAGCGCCTCCTCGGACGGCGCGTCCAGGACGGCGGCGGCCTCCAGCACCCTGCGCGCCGGGGCGTCGAGCCGTTCGACCCGCTCCAGCACCGAGTCGCGGAGGGTCGCCGGGACCTGCAGCTCGGTCAGCACCCGGCGGATCCAGGTGCCGTCGCGGTGGACGATGTCCTTGCGGTCCCGCAGCAGGAGGACGCACTCCTCCACGGCGAGCGGGATCCCGTCGGTGTGCCGGTGCAGGAAGGACACGAACTCGGCGGACACCGTCGAGGTGTCGAACATGGACGCGACCAGCTCGCGGGTGTCCGTCAGGTCCAGCGGCCCCAGTGCCAGCCGTACGAGCGTGACGTCCGAGGGCACCCGGGAGGTCAGCCGGATCAGCAGCGAGCCGTTGGGCACCTCGTCGGGGCGGAACGAGACGACGATCGACAGGCCGGGCCGGCCGGCGGCGGTGAGGGTGAGCAGCCACTCCAGGGTCGCGGTGTCGGCCCAGTGGGCGTCCTCCACGACCAGCACACCGATGTCGAGGCGACCCAGCAGTTCGGTGAGGGCGCTGAGGATCCGGTGCCGGGTCTCGTGGGGGTCGTCGAGCACGTCCAGCGGCGGCGGCAGCCGGTCGGCCCAGTCGGGGAACAGCGGCCGTAACGCCCCGGCGAGCGGGCTGAGTTCGAGTCCGGCGGGCGGGGCGGGGACCCGGCGGCGGATGCCGTCGACGACCGCGCCCAGGGTGAACGGCTCGGGCAGCGGCGGGCAGGTGGCGATCACGGCCTCACGCCCGACCGCCCGGGCGACCGCCTCCCGCACGAGCCGTGTCTTCCCGATCCCGGCCTCGCCCTCCACCACGACGAGCGCCGGCCCGTTCCCCAACGCCTCGCACACGGCGAGGAGTTCGGCCTCCCGCCCGACGAACTCGGGCGCGGGGCGAGGGGCGTACGACGGTGTCCGCCGAGGCTGCGGCTCGCCGGGCGGTCCGTCCCGGCCTGCGTGACGTGGATCGTCCCGACTGGAGCGCCGCGCCAAACTGCCACCTCCGGGTGCCGGTCCGAACCCAACTCCCGCACCAGTGCGCACACTGTGCCCGGGCGCACCATTTTGGCATGGGCGCGTCCAGCCCGGCAGTGCGTCGGGGCGGGGACAGCGCCACGGCCGCCCGTCTACCGCCCGCCTACCGGGCTCGGACAAAGCGAGCGGACAGGGCGCGGGCAGAGCGCGCGAAAGTCTTTCGTAACCGAGACATTTCCGGTCCTTGTTCCGGATGTGAATTCCGTGCCAGTGTCCCGGCCAGCAGGCAGGCCGTCGGCAGCGAGGAATCCGAAAGCCTTTCGTACCGTCTCCGATCTGCCTGGCGCACCGACGGCATGTGAAAGAAGAGAGGCACCACCATGCGGAGAGTCCCGCCGAGCGGAAATCCCGGAATTGCCGGAAGCCCGAGAATTCGACGCGTCGTCGCGTCCGCGGTCGCCCTCGCGGCGGCCATGGGCCTTGCCGCGTGCGGAACTTCGGGGCCGGCCGGATCGTCCGGGAACTCGTCCGCGAAAGGCCTGACGATGTGGGCGCTCAACGACCAGACGATCCTCAAGGACTCCGTCGACGCCTACAACAAGGACCACCCGGACGCGAGGATCACCCTCTCGCTCTACGCGAACGACGACTACAAGCAGAAGCTGCGCGTCGCCTTCGGCGCGAACCAGGCCCCGGACATCTTCTTCAGCTGGGGCGGCGGCGCCCTGAACGACTACGTCAAGGCGGGCAAGGTCGACGCGCTGACACAGGCGAACGCGGACACCGACCGCTTCACCCCGAGCGTGATGCAGAGCGCCACCTTCGACGGCAAGGTCTACGGCGTGCCCGCCAACGGCCTCGCCCCGGTCGTCCTCTACTACAACAAGAAGGTGCTCGCCGACGCGGGCGTCGAGCCGCCGAAGACGTACGACGACCTGTTGACGGCCGTGAAGAAACTGAAGGCGAAGGACGTCGTCCCGCTCTCCCTCGCCGCGAACTCCAAGTGGCCGACGCTGATGTACCTGGAGTACCTGCTCGACCGCGAGGGCGGTTCCCAGGTGTTCACGGACATCGCCGCCGGTGACGCCTCGAAGTGGCAGGAGGCGTCCGTCACGAAGGCCAACCAGCGCCTCCAGGACCTGGCGAAGGCCGGCGCCTTCGGCGACAACGCCTCCTCCGTCAGCTACGACCAGGGAGCGTCCACCGCCCTGCTCTACACGGGCAAGGCGGGGATGACGCTGATGGGCACCTGGGAGTACGCCAACATCGCCAAGGCCGCGCCGGACTTCCTGAAGAGCGGCGACCTCGGCTACACCGCGTTCCCGTCGCTGCCCGACGGTGCCGGTGAGGCGAACAGCATCGTCGGCAACCCGTCGAACTTCCTGTCGCTGAACTCGTCGACGAAGAACAAGTCCGCCGCGCTCACCTACTTCAAGGACTACGTCCTCGACGACTCCCAGGTCGATTCCTATCTCGCGGCGGGCAGTGTGCCGCCGGTCAAGGGCCTGGAGTCGAAGCTGGCGGCGGTGACGTCGTCGACCGACAAGGAGTGGCTGACCTTCGTCTACGACCTGGTGCAGAACGCGCCCGGCTTCCAGCTCTCCTGGGACCAGGCCCTGCCCTCCGACCAGGCCGACCCGCTGCTGACGAACACCGACAAGTCGTTCCTGCGCGAGATATCGCCCGCCGAGTTCGGTACGAACATGAGCAAGGCGGGGTCGTGACGCTCACCGCCCCCGCGCGCCGGTCAGGAGGCTCCGGCGTCCTGATGGCCGCCCCCGCCCTGCTGCTCTTCGGCCTGTTCGGGCTGGTCCCCCTGGTGGGAGTCGTGGCGCTCAGCTTGGCCCGCTGGGACGGCCTGGGCTCCATCGGCTGGGCGGGCCTCGCCAACTGGACCAGTGTCCTGACGGACGGCGCGACCTGGCAGGCGCTCGGCCTCACCGTCAAGGTGATGGCCGTGAGCTGGCTGGTCCAGACGCCCGTCGCGCTCGCCCTCGGGGTCTTCCAGGCCCCGAGGGGCAGGGCGCGGGCCCTGTTCGCCGTGCTGTTCTTCCTGCCGCTGCTGCTGTCGGCGGTGGCGATCGGCCTGACCTGGCAGGCGCTCCTCGACCCGTCCTTCGGCATCGGCGCCACGCCAGGCCTGCACTGGCTGGCGAAGCCGCTGCTGGGCTCGCCCGACCTGGCCCTGTACACGGTGATCTTCGTGATCGCCTGGCAGTTCGTGCCGTTCCACGCCCTGCTCTACCAGGCCGGGATACGACAGATCCCGACCGCCCTCTACGAGGCCGCCGCGCTCGACGGCGCCGGGCCCGTGACCCGCTTCCTGCACATCACGCTGCCGCAGCTGAAGTACACGACGGTCACCTCCAGCACCCTCATGCTGGTGGGCTCGCTGACCTACTTCGACCTGATCTTCGTCCTGTCGGGAGGCACCGGCGGCCCCGGCACCGCCACCCGCGTCCTCCCCCTCGCCATGTACATCACCGGGTTCCAGGCCCACGACATGGGCCGCGCCAGCGCCGTCGCCACCCTCCTGGTGGTCTTCGGCCTCGGCCTGTCGCTCCTGATGACCCGCCTGTCCGGCTTCACCCGGATGGACAGCCAGCAGGAGGGCATGTGAGCACCACCGTCACCCGGGCCCGCCACTCCCGTACGGCCACCGGCGGCGAACGCCCGACGCCACCCCCGCGGCCAGGCACCGCCCGCCGCCGCACGGCCGCCGACGCGGTACGCCGCGCCCTCACCGGCGGCACCACGCTCCTGTGGGCCGCGATCGTCGTCGTACCCGTGTACTGGCTGGTGGTGACCAGTCTGCGCACCCGCGCCGACTTCACCGCCGACAGCCCGCTCGCCCTGCCCGGCCACCCGACGCTCGACAACTTCCGGACCGTCCTGGCCGGGGACTTCACGACCTACCTGCTCAACAGCGTGATCGTGACCGTGGCGACGGTCGCCCTGACCGTGACCGTCGCCCTGATGGCCGCCTTCGCGATCGTCCGGGGCGCCGGAAGCCGTCTCTCCCGGGTGTCCTTCCGGCTGTATCTGCTGGGTCTGGCGATCCCGCTCCAGGCGGTGATCATCCCGGTCTATCTGCTGATCATCAGGATGCAGCTGTACGACAGTCTGCTCGCGATCGTCCTGCCCTCGGCGGCGTTCGCGCTGCCGATCACCGTGATGATCCTGGTGAGCTTTCTGCGCGACGTGCCCCGCTCGCTCTTCGAGGCGATGATCGTCGACGGCGCCGGCGACTGGCGGATGCTCTTCTCGCTCGCCGCGCCGCTGGCCCGCCCGGCCCTGATGACCGTCGCCGTGTACGACGGACTCCAGGTCTGGAACGGCTTCCTGTTCCCGCTCATCCTCACCCAGAGCGGCGACAAGGCCGTACTCCCGCTGGCACTGACCCTCTACCGGGGCCAGTTCGGCATCGACGTACCGGCGACGATGGCCGCGGTGGTGCTCTCCACCCTGCCGATGCTCGCGCTGTTCGTCCTGGCCAGGCGCCAGCTCGTCGCCGGTCTCACCGCCGGCTTCTCCAAGTAGCCCATACCACCGGGCAGTTCACCCCGTACGACGGCCGGGCCGGGTGCCCGGCCCCGTCGGCGTGCCCGCGCAATTCCCCGAGGAGTCGTCAATGACCACCACCATGCCGGACCACAGCGACGGCATCCCCCAGCAGGAGAAGGACGACCGGCCCTGGACCGACGCCGGCCTCCCGACCGCCGAGCGGGTCGAGGCACTGCTCGCCCGGCTCACCCTCCCCGAGAAGGTCGCCCAGCTCAGCAGCGCCTGGGAGGACGTCGAACCGGCCGGCCCCGAGGTGGCACCGGGCACCAGCATCTTCGACCGCGTCGGCGACCTCACCGGGACCGCCCGGCACGGCCTCGGCCAGCTGACCCGCCCGTACGGCACCCTGCCCCGGCCCGCCCTGGAGCACTCCCGGACCCTGGCCGAACGCCAGCGGCAGATCACCGGCCAGAGCAGGTTCGGCATCCCGGCCATGGCGCACGACGAGTGTCTGACCGGGTTCACCGCGTACGGGGCGACGATCTACCCCACCTCGCTCGGCATGGCGGCCACCTTCGACCCGGAGCTGATCCGGCGGGTCGGCGCGGCCATCGGCGCCGACATGGCCGAGGCCGGTGTCCACCAGGGGCTCGCCCCAGTCGTCGACGTGATCCGCGACTACCGCTGGGGCCGCTGCGAGGAGACGTACGGCGAAGACCCTTACCTGGTCGGCGAGATGGGCGAGGCGTATGTCACCGGTCTGCAGAGCGCCGGGGTGTACGCCACCCTCAAGCACTTCGCCGGGTACTCCGCCTCCATGGGCGGCCGCAACCACGCCCCGGTCGGCATCGGCCGCCGGGAGCTGTACGACGTCATCCTGCCGCCCTTCGAACGGCTCGTCGCCGCGGGCGTCGGCTCGGTCATGAACTCGTACGCCGAGATCGACGGCGAGGCGCCCGCCGCGAGCCGGTGGCTGCTGACCGAAGTCCTGCGGGGCGCCTGGGGGTTCGAGGGCACGGTCGTCTCCGACTACTGGTCCCTGCCCTTCCTGGTGAGCGCCCACCGGGTGGCCGAAGACCTGCCGGAAGCCGGAGCACTCGCTCTGAGCGCCGGGATGGACGTCGAACTGCCCGACCAGCGCGGCTTCGGGGACGCCCTGATGCACGCGGCGGAACAGGGGCTCGTGGACGAGGAGTTGATCGACCGCGCCGTACGGCGGGTGCTGCGGCAGAAGGCCGAACTCGGGCTCCTGGACCCCGACTGGGACCCGAGACCCCCCGCCCTGCGCGCGGGCGAACTCGACCTGGACAAGCCGGACAACCGCCGACTGGCCCACGCCGTGGCCCAATCCAGCGCCGTCCTGCTGTCGAACGACGGGACCCTGCCCCTCCCGTCCATCGGCCGGATCGCACTGATCGGCCCGTGCGCCGACGACGTACGCACCATGTTCGGCTGCTACAGCTTCCCCAACCACGTCCTCGCCGAACGCGACGACCTCGGCAACGGCGTCGAGGCGATCTCCCTGCGTACCGCGCTGGCCGAGGAACTCCCGTCCGTGCAGTGGGAGTTCGTGCGGGGCTGCCCGATCCGGGACGAGGACCGCTCCGGCATCCCGGCGGCGGTGGCGGCCTGCTCCGCCGCCGATCTCACGGTCCTGGTCGTCGGCGACAAGGCGGGCATGTTCGGCATCGGCACCTCGGGCGAGGGCTGCGACGTGGAGGATCTGCGGTTGCCGGGTGTCCAGGAGGAGCTGGTGGAGGCGGTGTTGGCGACGGGGAAGCCGGTCGTGCTGGTCGTCAGCAGTGGCCGGCCCTATGCCGTGGGCCGGTTCGCGGCCACCGCCTCGGCCATGGTGCAGGTGTTCCTGCCGGGCGAGGAGGGCGGCCGTGCCGTCGCCCAACTCCTGTCCGGCCGCGCCAACTTCAGCGGCAAGCTGCCCGTACAGATCCCCAACTCGCCCGGCGGACAGCCCTACACCTACCTCCATCCGCCGCTCGGCGACAGGCAGAGCTTCCTGTCCAACCTCGATCCGACACCCGCGTTCCCCTTCGGACACGGGCTGTCGTACACGGACTTCGACATCGACCTGCTCGCCGTCGACCGCGAACAGGTGCCGACGGACGGCGAGTTCACGGTCAGCGCGCGGGTCCGGAACACGGGGGCGGTCGCGGGTGCCGAGACCGTCCAGTTGTACGCCGTCGACCCGGTCGCCCAGGTGACCCGCCCGGTGCGTTCCCTGCTCGGCTTCGCCAAGGTCGAACTCGCCCCCGGCGAACAGGCCGTGGTCCGTTTCCACGTCCACACCGACCGCCTGGCCTTCACCGGCCTGACCGGCCACCGCATCGTCGAACCCGGCGAGATCCTGCTCCAGGCAGGCTCCTCCAGCCTGAACACACCGGTACGGGACGCGATCCGGCTCGTCGGCGAGGAACGGGACGCGACGGCCGTACGGCATCACGGCGTGCCCGTGACGATCGAGCGGGGCTGAGCCCCGCGCCCCTAGGGGCGCGGGGCTGTGTCGATCTGCGGCTCCGCCGCGGGGCGCGACCAGCCACAACGGACCCGCGACCGACACACCGCCCTTCCAGCGGAGCACTAACTCCGGATCCACGTCTGGGTCGCATTCCCCAGGCCCGTCCACAGCTGAACCTTCGAACCGTTGGCCGTGCCCCAGCCGGTCACGTCGATGACCAGACCGTTGGAGCGGTTGACGATCGTGCCGTCGACCCGGAACGACCACTGCTGGCTGGTCTTGCCGTTGCAGGCCCACAGGATGACCTTGGTGCCCGTGGTGGTGCCGTCGGCGTTCGCCGCGAGGCACTTGCCGGAGACGCGGAGTTCACCGGCCGCGGTCCGGGTGATGGTCTGGTTGGCGTTGCCCGAGCAGTCGTAGACCTGGACCTGGACACCCGTCTGACCGTTCGGGACGTCGAGGCAGCGCCCGGAGTTCGTGCCCTTCAGGGTGAACGTCGAGGCCGTGGGCAGCGGGTCCTGTACCAGCTGCCAGTCCTGCGAGCCGTCGTCGGTCGACGCCGCCAGGGTGACGGAGCCGCCCGCGGTCGCTCCGGTCATGTACAGGCTGGTGTTACGGACCGAACGGAGCTTGTAGTACCCGCTGGTGGTAGCGGCGACCTGGGTCCACGCCTTGTCGGTGGCGCCGTCGTCGACCCACTGGGCCAGCTTCTGCCCGGCCGTGGCGCTGCCGGTCCAGATGGCGACCGCACGGCCCCCCGCCTTGTTGAGCAGCGTCACGTCGCTGCCCTTGGCGGTCAGGTGCCAGCGCTGGGTGTTCGCGGCGGAGTCCGCGCCCAGGACGAGGTCGGGGGTGTTCCCGGTGAGGTTCGCGTCCTGCGTCTTCGCGGAGGCGGTGCTCAGGACCTGGCCGGTCAGCCGGTTGACGAGGCTGTGGTAGGCGCCGTCGGAGCGGCCGAGGTCGACCTCCGCGTACTTGACGGGGCCGACGCTGCCACCGCTCCAGGACGCCTGGAGGATCAGGACACGGCCCGTGCCGTCGACGTACTGCAGGTTGCGGCTGTACCCGGCGGCGATGGTCGTCTGGTACTGCTTCCAGGTGCCGGTGCTCAGCCCGGACTCGTTCACCCAGACGCTGCCGCTGCCGGAGGCGTTGTAGACGATCCGGCCGTCCGGCATCGGCAGGAGCACCGGACTGCCGCCGGTGGCAAGCGTGTTCCCGCCCGAGGGCACGGGCAGCGCGGTGATCGCGGCGTCCGTGGCCGAGAAGAACTTCAGCGGGTCGTCGGAGATCCGGTAGCGGACGTTGGTGCCGCCGCCCCAGTACTCGTACGTCAGCAGCCACTTGCCGTCGGTCGTCGGGGCGATGGTCGTCATGCCCGGCCGGCCGCCCCCGATCTCCGTCTTGCCGCCGCCCATGCTCACGGTCGAGCCCGGGACGTCCACGACCGGGCTGCTCCACGCCGAGGTGCTGGCGCCGTCCCAGGTCCGGTGCAGGAGGACCTGGCCGCCGGAGTCGGTCGCCGTGTCGTTGTCCGGGTCGAGGGTCGGGGCGCCGGTGGTGGTGTCGTACCCGGTGTAGTCCTTCTCGTCGGAGTAGTACGCGATGAGCTTGCCGTTGTGGGCGAGCAGGTGGGGTTCCCAGATGGGGTCGACCTGGGCCTCGGTGTTGGCGGCGGAGACCCGGCCGACGGCGCCCGCGCTGCCGCCCTGCCAGCCGCCGGCCTCGATGATGTTCTTGAAGCTCCAGGTAGCGCCGTCATCCGTGCTGGCGTACAGGGCGAGCGCCACGTCCTTGCGGTCGCCGTCGCCGGACGGTGTCCAGCTGGAGTCGGCGGCCTTCTGCTCCTGGTAGTAGGCGTCGTCGCCCGAGACGATGCTCGCGAGCAGCAACGTGCCCGCGCTGAGGCTGCCGACGGCCTGCGGAAGCACGTACAGATACGGGTTGGTCCAGTTGCTCGTGTACTTCGCGTACGCGGAGTCACTGGAGAGGTAGGCGGGGGCCTTGATGTCGGCCAGCTTCGCCCACGTCGTACCGGCGTCGTCGCTCTTGTAGAGGGGCATCGTCTGCCCCACCGGAGCGCTCTGGCTGTTCTCGAACGCCGCCACGATCCGGCCGCTCGGCAGCTGGGCCGACTTCGGGTAGAGCACGCAGGGGTTCTTGTTGCACGCGGCGGTGTTGTCCGCCGTATACAGATTCGCGGGACTCGGCTGATATGCCGACGCGTTCGTCACGGAGACGACGGCGAATGCCACGCCTATGCCGAAGGCGGTCGCCGAAGCGAAAGCCTTTCGCGCCCAGGATCTTTTCAACGGCGTTCCTTCGAAAGGGGCTGCAGGGAGATGCAGAGGCATGCAGAGGGATGCAGGAGGCCTGCGGGAAGGACGCCAGTATTCGCAAACAACACCGCGCTGTCACCGGCACATTGCGAAAGGGTTTCGCGCGAAGACGGGTTACGGGGTATTGACTCGGCGGCGGACGGACGTCGAGGTCCGCAGCACCAGTTCCGTCGCCAGCTCGATGCGCGGGGACGCGGGCGGCCTGCCCTGGGCGAGATCCATGAGCACCCGGGTCGCCTCCCGCCCCAGTTCCTCGAACGGCTGGCGCACCGCGCTCAGCGGCGGGCAGGCCATGGCCGCCACCAGCGTGTCGTCGAAGGACATGACCGACAGGTCCTCCGGTACGGACAGTCCCTGCTGCCGGGCGGCCTCCAGCACACCGAGCGCCTGCGCGTCGCTGGCCGCGAAGACGGCCGTGGGTGGATCGGCGGCCCGCAGGATCTGCAGGCTCGCGGCGAGCGCCTCGGTGTAGTCGAAGTCGGTGGAGCGCACGATCGCCGGGTCGTAGCCGATGCCCGCCTCGTCCAGCGCGGCCCGGTAGCCGTGCACGCGGGCCGCCCCGGCCAGGGAGTGCGAGCGGCCCGCGACCATGCCGATCCGGTTGTGCCCCAGCCCCAGCAGGTGCTGTACCGCGTCCCGGGCGCCGCTCCAGTTCGTCACCCCGATGCTGGGGATGTCCTCGGAGGGCGCGCTGAGCGGGTCGATCAGCACCACCGGCAGCTGCTGCTCGACGATCCGCCGCTGGTCGTCCTCGGCGAGCATCGAGATGACGATCACGATGCCGGCCGCGCCGAGCGCCACGCACTCCTCCAGCCACCCGGAGATCGACCGCCGGCTCGTCGTCCCGGTGATCACGTCGATGCCCAGTTCACCGGCCGCGTCCACGATGCCCCGGGCGACCTCCAGCGTGTACGGGCCGGACAGGTCACGGAAGACGACGATGATCTGCCGGGGCGTAGCGGGATCCCGCTCCCACGGGCGGACGTAGCCGTACCGCTCCAGCAGCTCCTCGACCCGGTCCCGGGTCGCCGCGCCCACGTCCCGGCGCCGGTGCACCACCTTGGACACGGTGCTGAGCGAGATCCCCGCCTCGGCGGCGATGCTCGTCAGCAGACCGTACTGCGCTTCCTGCCGGCCCTTGCCTCGACCTGTCACCCGATGCCCGTTCCGTACGCCGAACACCGATGCGCCGGACCGCACCGCGTACCTGACCAAAACCTCGCCGCAAGGTAACGGGGCCCGGCACGAGGAGACAAGACCTGGGAGCTCAGGGCCTGTCGTCCGGATCACGCCTGGGCCGCGGGGCGGCCGTGACATCAGCCGCTCCGAGGCGGGCACCCGTCTGCCGCGCCGGCGCGCCCGCCGACTCCCTCACGCGTCGACGTCCTCCTCCGCCTTGCGGCTGCACGCTCGACTTCGCCCGAGCGGGGAACCCCATCGCCCCGCTCACCGGCAGACGACGGCACCGCAGCCCGAAGCCGACGTGATCCAAACGACAGGCCTTGGCCGCTCTCCCTGGACGGACGTCGCGCGTCGCCGGCGTCGGAGGACCGGGCGCGGATACGACGGTGCAGGCCGACGCCGGCAGCCATGTGCCGCCGTTCCCCCGCCACTCGGCTCCCCGGCACCGGGAACGCCGACGCCACGGCGGACCTCGCCGACCGCCGCATCGGCGTACTCCTCGACGGACTGCGCACCCCCACCACCGAAACACTCCCCGCCCCGGCCCCGGCCGCTCCGAAATCGACCACTTCGCCCGCACCACGTACGGACCGTGGCCAACGACGGCCGACCGGGGACCGTGCACGTGACGGCCGTGCCCGGCGCCGCCCCGGTACCGACGCCGGCGTCCACGGACTGCCCGCAGGAGGCCCTCCACACGTGGTCAGGCCATTCCGGCCGTGCCGGCGGGCCGGACCGCCCCTGGCCCGAAGCGTGCCCTGGCCTTGTCCGCCGCTGCCTCGATCCGGTGGGCCCTGTCGTCGCCGGTGCCGAAGGTGAGTTGCCGGGTGGCCGAGTCCGCGTCGAACAGGCCGTCCGCCCGCAGGGTGATGCCGCGGACCCTGGCTCGCTGCAGGCCGAGCGTCGCGTACAACGCGTAGGTGACGGACCGCAGTTGGGGGCCGTGCGCGGTCGGCTCCGGCAGGGTGCGGCTGCGTGTGGTCGTCGAGTGGTCGGCGTACCGGACGGTCAGGGTCAGGGACCGGCAGACCTGGCGCTCGCCCCGGAGTTGGGCGCCGAGCCGCTCGGCCAGGTGCGACAGGGCGCCGCGCTGCCGGCCGGGATCGAGTTCGTCCCGCCCGAAGCGGTGCTCCGCGGAGAGGGAACGCGGCGGGGCGCCGGGGGTGACCCGGGTGGGGTCGATACCGGCCGCCCGTTGGTGGAGTTGGCGCCCGGCGGTCGTACCGAGGATGCGTTGCAGTGTGGCCGGCGGGGCGACCGCGATCGTGTCGAGGGTGGTCAGGCCGTACGAGGCCAGGGTGCGTACGGTCGCCGGGCCCACGTCCGGCAGGGCGGCGACCGGCAGACCCGCGAGGAAAGCGGTGATGCCCTGAGGGGTGTCGGGGACGGTGTGGATCGCGCCGGGTGCTCCACGGGTGGCCGCCAGCCGGGCGAGCAGCGGGTTGGGGGCGACGCCGATCGTGCAGTCGGCGTCGCAGCCCGCGGCGGCGCGCATCCGGATCACGGCCGCCAGCCCGGTCGCGTCACGGTCGAAGTACCGCGTGCTCCCCGACACGTCGGCGAACGCCGCGTCGGGCGGCAGCGCCTGGACGACCGGGGTGATCTCGCCGAGCAGGTCCAGGAGTTGGAGAAACGTTTCTTCCGGGCATGGGCTGCCGAAGTGGACGTAGAGGATCATTCGTCGGTCACCCCGCGCTTCCGGGACTGGAGTGATGGAAGGTCCGTCCGCTGATGACCGGGGCGCCAGGAGGTTGCAGGTCGGCCCAGGGGTGCAGTTCGTAGCCGGTGGGCTGGGTGATGGTCCGGTGCGCGGCGGCCGGACCCGCTGCGGGGGCCTGACGGGTGAGGCGGTCGGCGACGGCGGCCGGGCCCCCGTCCCGGTACAGGTCGATCAGCTCGGCCAGATCCCAGGCGGCGGTCCCGGTGATGCTGAACGCGCGCGGTGCGCGGCGGGCCACCGTCCCGCGTACCAGCAGCAGGCCGCTGTGGAAGACCGTGTGGGCGCAGCGTGCGTGACTGTCCTCGAAGAACGCCAGGTCGGACAGGCCGGTGGGGTCGTCGAGGGTGGCGAAGACGACGCGCTTGCCGGAGCGGATCGGCGGGGTCTGGGTGGCGACCTTGATCCCGGCGACCAGGACGGGAGTGCCGTGCCGCAGATGCGGCAGATCGGCGGCGGGGGTCGCGCCGATGTCGGCGAGCAGGGACTGGTGGTCCTCCAGCAGATGACGGGAGACATCCATGCCGAGTACGTCGAGTTCCGCGGCGAGTTGCTCGGAGGTGCTCATCACCGGCAGCCCCGCTGTCGTAACGCCGTCCGTCGAGGCGCCCGGATCGTCGTCCATGGGGAGTTGCCCCGAGGCCGAGCCGTGTCCGCGACCGGACCGGTGCAACTCGGCGATCCGCAACAGCAGTTCACGCCGGGGCCCGAAGGAGTCCATCGCCCCGACCTGGGCGAGGCGTTCGGCCAACGGCCGGCTGGGCCGGGCGCGTTGCCAGAAGTCGCCCAGTGAGGTGTAGGGCTGTCCGCCGGTGATGCGTTCGGTCTCGGCCTCGGTGATACCGCGTACTTGGGACAGTCCGATCCGAACTCCCCACTTATCAGACACCAGTTCGATTCTGTGTGCGGCCCGGGAGTGGTTGATGTCGGGCAGCAGCAACGGCACCCCGTGCCGACGGGCGTCGGCGGCCAGGACCCGCTTGTGGTACATCCCCGGATCATGGGTGAGCAGCCCGGCCAGCAGGGCCGCCATCCGGTGGGCCTTGAGCCAGCTGGACTGGTAGGCGGGCTGCGCGAAGGCCGCAGCGTGCGCCTTGGCGAAGCCGAAACTCCCGAAGCTCTCCAGGATCCCCCACACCTCCCGGACGACCTGCGCCTGGTAGCCACGGGTACGGGCCTCGGCGGCGAACCAGGCCCGCATACGGCCGTGCCGGTCCGGGTCGGACAGCGCGCGGCGCGCCTCGTCGGCCATGCCGCGGTCGCAGCCGGTCATCGTCGTCATGATCTCGATGACCTGCTCGTGGAAGACCACCTGCCCCTTGGTCTCCTCCAGGATCGGCTTCAGGCTCGGGTGCGGATAGCGGGCCTGGGTCCGGCCGTCGCGGGCCTCGATCATCGGGTGCACCATGTTCGCGGCCACCGGGCCGGGCCGGAACAGGCTGATGTCGATGATCAGGTCGAGGAAGGAGCGGGGCCGCAGGTTTCTAACCAGCTCGCGTTGGCCAGGGCTTTCGAGCTGGAACGTGCCCATGGTGTCCCCGGACACGATCATGTCGTAGGTCGCCGGATCGTCGGGCGGCACCTGCGCGGGGTCGTCCAGGTCGAGATGCTCGCCGGTGACCCGCTCGATCTCGGCGACCGCGTGGGCGAGCGCCGACTGCATCCGTACGCCGATGACGTCGATCTTCGGGTGTCCGGTGTCCTCGATGTCCTCCTTGTCGAACTGGGCCATGGTGATGCCCTCGACGGTGGTCGGCATCACCGGGGTGCGCGCCAGCAGCCCGGCGTTGGACACCAGGAGCCCGCACGGGTGCATCGCGGCCTCGTTCGGCAGCCCGTCCAGCATCTCCACCAGCTCCCACAACCGGCCGTGGTCCTCCCCGGCGACCTCGCGCAGCTCCGGCAGCTCGGTCAGCGCCGCCCGGGCGTCCCGGGCCCGGATGTGCGGAAACTCCTTGGCCAGCCGAGCGGCCCGGTCGGGGTCCACGCCCCGCGCCCGCGCCACGTCCTCGATCGCCCCGCGCACCCGGTACGTCTTGTACACCGCGAGCGTCGCCACCCGCTCGCCCCCGAATCTCTCGCGCACCGCCTGATAGATCTCGAGCCTGCGGGCCGACTCCACGTCCAGGTCGATGTCGGGCAGCGCGGACCGCCGCGCGGACAGGAAGCGTTCCATGACCAGGCCGTGCGCCACCGGATCGACCGGGCTGATCCCCAGCAGGTGGGTGACCAGCGAGCCGACCCCCGAGCCGCGCGCCGCGACCCGGATACCCAGCTTCTGGGCCTCCGCCGCGACCTCGGTGACGGTCAGGAAATAGCCGGCGAAGCCGTGCCCGGCGATGATCCGGAGCTCGTCCTCCAGCCGGTCCCACCGCGCCACCTCCCTGTGATAGCCGCGGTTCATCATCCCCGCCGCACACCGTTCGGCCAGTACACGGTCGGCCGACTCCGCACTGGCGCCCACCAGATCGGGCTCCGGCAGATTCAGCCGCCCCAGCCCGAACGCCTCGCCCGGATCGACCACGCAGGCCGCCGCCGTCTCCTCGGTCGCCTTCAACAACTGCTGCGCCTCCGCGCCGCGTCCGCCCATCGCCTCGGCGATCCGTCCGGCGATCCGTTCCATCTCCCCGGCGTCCTTCAGCCAGCGCTGCCCACTGTCCAGCCGGGCCGCGTCCCGGTTGTCGATCGGCACCAGCAGACGCGCGGAATCCAGGATGTCGGCAACCTCCCGCTGGCCCGGATCGGCGTATCGCACGCTGTTGCTGAGCACGGCCGTCACCTGCTGCTCGGCGGCGAAGCCCGCTATCCGCGCGGCCAGCCGCAGCGACCCCGGTCCGGTGCCGGGCCGCCCATGGCAGACCACCTCCAGGCGCAACGCCTCCCCGAACCGCTCCCGCCAGGGCTCCAGCAGCAGCGCCGCCCGGTCCGGCCGCCCCGCCGCCAGCGCGAGGCCCACCTCGGAACCGGCCCCGAGCAGCACGAACAGCCCGTCGCCGTCACCGGCCAGGTCCTCCCAACCGATCCCTTCGGACGACGCGGCCGACTCGGCGGACGTGGCGGCGGTGGACACCAGACGGCACAGCTCGGCCCAGCCGGACGCGGACCGCGCCAGGAACACCGCCCGGAACGGCGCCTCCGTCACGAAGGCACCACCCCTGGCCGGAGTGCGCTGCCGCTTCGCCCCGGCCGACCGGGCCCCCGGCGCACCGGGAACCGCCAGATCAGTACCGAACAAGGGCCGTACTCCGGCCCGCGCGCACGCCTTCGCGAAGCGCACGGCACCGGCGAGGGAGTCCCTGTCGGTCAGTGCGAGAGCGTCCAGCCCACGTTCCGCCGCCCGCTCCGCGAGCGCGTGCGGATGGCTGGCGCCGTAGCGCAGTGAGTAGCCACTGGCGACATGGAGGTGCGTAAACGACATACACACCTCCTGCTACCCACAAGCCCCCCTTCGACCGACCCGTCCCACGAGGTCCTCACCATAACCCAAGGCTCGCACACTCGTTCGATTGCCGCATTCGGGAGGACTTCGCGGCGCACTCCCCACCCCACCCCGTTACCCCACCCCTTGCTTCACCTATCGAATTTCGATAGATTTCCATCGCAACTCGATGGAAGGACGGGCCGTGGGAAAGCTGACAGTACGTGCGCTGCGCGCCGTGCTCGTGGTGGTGCTCGCCGGCACCGTGTTCGTACAGGCATTGATGGTGTGGGTACTGGTCAGCGGGAACGACCCGGAAGACGGATCGCTCCCGCTGACCGCGCTGCGTGTGATCACGATCCTGGGCATGGTGTCGGTGCAGGTCGCTGTGGTCTGCGTGTGGCGGCTGGTGGCGATGGTGCGACGCGGAACCGTGTTCTCCCACGCCGCCTTCCGGTACGTGGACGGCGTGATCGGCGCGATCGTGGCGGCCGCCCTCGTGTGGTTCGCGGTCACGGCCGTCAACGCGCCGGGCCAGCGGGACGACCCGGGTGTCACCGTCATCATGGCCGGGGTCGGCCTGGCCATCCTGGGGGTCGCCCTCATCGTGCTCGTACTCCGGATGCTCCTCGCCCAGGCCGTCGCACGCGACGTCGAAGCGGCACAGATGCAGGCCGAGCTGGACGAGGTGATCTGATGCCGATCACCGTCGACATCGACGTGATGCTGGCGAAGCGGAAGATGTCCGTGGGCGAACTCGCGGACCGCGTGGGCATCACGCCCGCCAACCTCGCGGTACTCAAGAACGGCCGCGCCAAGGCGGTCCGCTTCGCGACGCTCGCCGCGCTCTGCGAGGTGCTCGAGTGTCAGCCGGGCGACCTGCTGCGCTGGGAGGCCGCGGACGCCGCCGGCGGATGACGCGCCCTTCGACGAACAGAAGTGCCATGACCTGCGAGGACTACACGGGCGAACCGCCAACAACTGCGAACGGTCACAACACGCTCTCCGACGAGAGTGGTCGGATCGGGGCGGCGGGGGGGGGCGTTGCCGACCGGGGCACGCAACCGGGCCGTACAGCCTCGCAGTTGGCTGTCCGGGTCCGCGAAGAGGCTGCGGGCAACCCGGGGGAGGCAGAAGAAACGGCGGGCGACATTGCACTGCCGGGCGGGCCGGCCTTCAGTGCCTGCCCGCGGCCGTAACCCGCCCGGGTCGGCGGCGAAGACGTCGCCGGTACGGCTGACCACGCGCGCGGGGTCGGGCCGCAGACTCTCCGGCGGGAGCCCGCGGCCCGGCGTACGGGTGCGGCTGGGGACGGTAAAGGGTGCGGGCGGGGAGGGCGGGCGGGGAGTGCGGGCGAACCGCCCTGACCTGCCCGGTTCCCCCGCCCTCCCCGCGCCAGTCCCGCCCTCCCCACCTCAGTCCCGACTGAGAGTCGCCCTGGCGTCGCCCGCAGCCCGCCGGACAGCACTGCCGGTCAGTTCCCGCACCTTGTCGACCGGCACCGGAACACCCGGCGTCTCGAAGAACCAGCGCCCCATCTCCTCCTGGGTCAGCCCTTCGGGCTGCGCCGCCAGGTACGGCTGGACGTACACCGGAGTGCCCGGCTCGCTGCGCCAGCTGTCGGCCAGCGTGCCGATGTCCACCGCGTCGTAGCCGAGGGCGTCCAGCAGCTCACCCACCTGCGCCTTGGCGGCCGTGTCGTCACCGGCGACGGGCAGAGCGCTGCGGTCGGGGGCACCGGCGGGCCGGGCGGAGGTGAACAGGCGCCGGAAGTCGATGCTGTTGAACGCCTTGACCACCCGGGACTCGGCCAGGTGCCGCTGCACCAGGGCGCTGGAGGTCTGCTCGCCCGCGTCCAGCTCGGCGATCCGACTGTCGCGGTCGGGGTAGTAGTTCATGGTGTCGATGACTGTCCTGCCCGCCAGGGCTGCGGCGGGCAGCAGCTCGTAGGCGCCCAGCGGGACCGTCGCCACCACCAGGTCACCGGCCTGCGCGGCCTCCTCGGGCGTGGCCGCACGCGCCTGCGGACCGAGTTCGGCGACGAGGTCGGCGAGGGTCTCGGGGCCTCGGGAGTTGCTCAGTACGACGTTCAGACCGGCGCCGACGGCGAGGCGGGCCAGCGCGCCGCCGATCATGCCGCTGCCGATGAGTCCGAGGGTCTTGGCCATGAGGTCTTGTCTCCAGTCAGCGGTTCTAAGTGCCATACATGATCTACTCACTGAATAGTGAAACTCAGTGTCAGGATCGAAACTGTATCTCACCGAGACGTCACACTGGCCGCCGCCCACAACGAAAACCCGCCCCCGGAAACCCAGGGGCGGGATCGTCCCGGACCGATCAGGCCGGGAAAGGGATCGTGCGCAAAGGATGCGAAGGATGCGAACGACGCGAAGGCGAAGCCTCAGCCGATCTGCGTACCCGTGGCCGACAGCGCCTCCGTGACCGGCTGGAAGAAGGTCTCCCCGCCCGAGTCGCAGTCACCGCTGCCGCCGGAGGTGAGGCCGATCGCGCTGCTGCCCGAGAAGAGCGAGCCGCCGCTGTCACCGGGCTCGGCGCAGACGTCGGTCTGGATGAGCCCGTTGACGATGTCGCCGTTGCCGTAGTTCACGGTCGCGTTCAGACCGGTGACCGTGCCGGTGTGCACCTGGGTCGTGGAGCCGCTGCGGGTCACCGACTGGCCGACGGTGGCCGATGCCGCGCCGGTGATCTGCTGGGCGCTGCCGTTGTAGAGGTCGACCTCGCTCGGGTGGTCGACGTCGGCCGTGTACTTGACCAGGCCGTAGTCGTTGCCGGGGAAGCTGGACGACTCGTTCTCGCCGATCACGCCGGACGAGTCCGACCACGTCGAGATCGACTCGGTGCAGTGCCCGGCCGTCAGGAAGTACGGCTCGCCGCCCTTGACGACGTTGAAGCCGAGCGAGCAGCGGCCACCGCTCCCGGTGATCGCGTCGCCACCGGCGATGAAGGGCCTGAACTCCCCCTTCGTACGCTGGAGTTCGGCCGTACCGCCGAGGCCGTCGACGACCTTGGTGAGCGTGGCCCACTCGGCCGCCGAGACCGTGCGGTCGGCGGTGACGACGACCTTGTTGGCCGTCGGGTCGACCGCCCACGAGGTGCCGGGGATGGTCGCGTCCTGCTTCAGGGTCGTACGGGCACTGTCGAGTTCGGCGACGGAGTTCTCGACGATCCGGGCCTTGGCGCCGGCCGACTCGACGGACTGGGCCGCCGCTTCGTCGAGCACGTTGACGACGAGGGTCTTCGTCTTCGCGTCGTAGTACGTTCCCGCGACGTCGGCGCCGAGGTCCTTGCCGAGTGTCGAGGCGATCTTTCCGGCCGCCAGGACCGAAAGGGCCTTGGGCTCGGCGGACTTGGTGACCTCGCTCGCGTTCGCACTCTGGAAGGTCACTCCCGCGGCGACGAGTGCGGTGATACCCGCACCTACCACGGTGGCACGGCGCCTGGATATGCGTCGGTGCTTCAACTTGCGTCCTCCTGTGGGGGGTTCGGCCGGAGGTTGTGGGGACCTCCTTGGCCGGTCGAACTGCACCCACTATTCCGAGACGTTCAGGGAGCGCACAAGGTCGACTTCAGGACGCGCGTAGATAAACGGGCGTGCGCCCCCACCGGCAAACCCACCTTGACTGTCCACGGTCATCGCACAGTTGCCTCACATGAATTCGCACTGCAAACACGACGGGTGGGTAACGAGTGGGCAGACGGTGAGGTCTAGTCCTGTCTTGAATTCGCCCCTTCGGGGCTCAGTTCCAACAGGGACGCGGCGGACGGAAGTTGCTCCTGCAGCGATTGCTCGGACAGTGATTGCCCGGACTGACCGGATCGCTCGGCGATCGCCGACCGCTCCTCGTCGTCCGACGCATCCGACGCCCGCGCCACCTCCGGCGACCCCGCCGCTGGCGCCGGCGCGACCGGCCGTTCCGCCGAGGGCGCGACCGGCTGCCCGACCGGCTGCCCAGCTGATTGCCCGGCCGGCTGCTGTGCCCGTTCCAGGAAGCGGAGCAGCTCCACCGGGAAGGGCAGGACGAGCGTCGAGTTCTTCTCGGCCGCGACCGCCACCACCGTCTGGAGCAGCCGGAGTTGGAGCGCGGCAGGCTGCTCGGACATCACCCCGGCGGCCTCCGCCAGCTTCTTCGAGGCCTGCAGTTCGGCGTCCGCGTTGATGACCCGGGCCCGGCGTTCGCGGTCGGCCTCGGCCTGCCGGGCCATCGAGCGCTTCATGGTCTCCGGCAGGGACACGTCCTTGATCTCGACCCGGTCGATCTGCACACCCCAGCCCATCGCCGGGCTGTCGATCATCAACTCCAGGCCCTGGTTGAGCTTTTCGCGGTTGGAGAGGAGATCGTCGAGATCGCTCTTGCCGATGATCGAACGCAGCGAGGTCTGCGCCATCTGCGAGACCGCGAACCGGTAGTCCTCGACCTGGACGACCGCGTCGGCCGCGTCGACGACCTTGAAGTAGACGACCGCGTCGACCCGGACCGTGACGTTGTCCCGCGTGATGCCCTCCTGCGCGGGCACGGGCATCGTCACGATCTGCATGTTGACTTTGCGGATCTTGTCCACGAAGGGCACGATCACCGTGAACCCTGGCCCACGGACGTTCGACGTGAGCCGACCGAGCCGGAACACCACACCCCGCTCGTACTGTTTGACGACTCGCGCCGCCGATGCCACGTACATCACTCCGACGGACGCGACAGCGACTCCCGCTGTCACCAGCTCCTCGACCATGCCGGCCCCCCAGGGTCCGAAGTGGGCGTATGCAGGGGAGACTTCCTGTACTACCGATATTTCCCGTACTGCCGATACTTTCTGTACTCCGAAGGTAACTCCGTCAGGCGCACAAGAGCGAGCCCCCGCACGCGAGTTGCGTACGGGGGCTCTCCTGCTGCTGCCGGCTGCAGGTCAGGCCGTGCGAAAACCGATAGTGCCGGTTGTTCCAGCCGTTTGCTCTAGAAGACGCTGACGCCGTAGGCGCTCAGGGCCTCCGTGACGGGCTGGAAGAAGGTCGTACCACCGGAGGTGCAGTTGCCACTGCCGCCCGAGGTCAGACCGTAGGCGACACCGCCGTTGGAGTAGAGCGGCCCGCCGGAGTCGCCGGGCTCGGCGCAGACCGTGGTCTGGATCATGCCGTAGACGATGTCACCGCTGCCGTAGTTGACCGTGGCGTTCAGTGCGGTCACCCGGCCGCTGTGCGTGCCGGTGGTGGAACCGCGGCGGTAGACCGTGGTGCCCACGGACGGGGTGGCGGCGCTGGTGATGTCCACGCTGCCGACGGTGCCCGAGATCGAACTCGTCGGGTAGCTGGTCGAGTACCGGACGATCCCGTAGTCGTTGGTCGGGAAGCTGGAGCCCGAGGTCGCGCCGAGCAGCGTCGTACGACCGGAGTTGGACCACCAGTTGCCCGCGCCGTCGGTGCAGTGACCCGCGGTCAGGAAGTAGTACGTGGAGCCGCTGCGGACGTTGAAGCCCTGGGAGCAGCGCCAGCTACTCGCATAGATAGCGTCGCCGCCGGAGATCAGTTTGTTGAACGTACCCGGGGTCTTCTTGATGGTGATGGCGCCGGCGGTGGTGCCCGCCTGCCGCTTGATCTTCGCGATCTCCGCCTTGGAGACCGTGCTGTCGACGGTGACGACAACGCGGTTCGTCTTGGCGTCGACGGCCCAGGCGGTGCCCGGGATGTCGGCCTTGAGCACCGAGCTGCTCGCCTTCGAGAGCTGGGCGGTGCTGAAGGAGGTGACGTCGGCGGCGGTCGCATTGGGGATCGCGACTGCGGCCGCGGCCACGAGTCCGGTGCTGACGGCGATCAGCCGGGTCCGTCTCGTGATGCCACTGCGGGGGGTGGTGCGCTTGATCCTCACTTGTCGTTCCTCCACATGGGAAGTCGGGGGCCCGCGTGGGGTCGGGGCCCGTGAGGCGCAGTCAGGGACCACTCTGTCCGGATTCCGAACATGCTGTGACCCTGACAAGCGCTGGGTGGGAGTATTCGGCCGTACCGCCGACCGACGCAAGGGCGCCTTTCGGCCTCACGTTGTTCAACCCCCGTACGACCCGGAGGGGTTGATCAAGGAGCTAGGTGTTCTGGTGACGCTCTGGCAGTGCTCCGGCGGCGTACCGGCATCGCTCCAGCGGAGATCGCGTTCTCCTGCGGCTATCGCGACGACCAGCGTATTCGCCGACAGGGGAAAGGGGCAGACGAAGCGGTCGGCGAACGCACACGGTGGAAGCAGGGACCGGTTGAAGTCCACCGTCGCGCGCCCCTCCGCGCCCGGAGCGGCAGGGCACGGAAACCGGAGGCGATAACTGCCGTCGCCGCTGGTCGAGTCGGCGAAGACGGCCCACAGCGTGTCGCCCTTCGTACGGTGTGAACTGGCCGGGCACCGACCGGCGCGGGTCGTACGCGGTGACCTCGACGCCCTTGGACGCCGTACGGGTCTCGGAGGCGGGGCCGAAGTCACGCACACCCCAGCCACCCTCGCGCACCAGTACGACCAGGCGTCGCTCCCCGAGGCCGACCCGGGCGGCGCCCGCCGGGCCCTGGCCGGCGGCCGGCCGGACCTCCCCGGCGAAAGGCTCACCGTCGAGCGTCAGCCCGTCCGGGGCCACAGCGGTCAGGACAACCGCATCACCGTCGACTGCCCACCACCCACGGATGGCCGGAATTCGACCGTCCGGAAAGCCCTCGACCCAGTGCGTACCGACGAGCGAGAGGGGCCCGTAGGGCGCCGACACCGTCCCGATGCGCCGTTCGTGCCATTTCCGCGACGCCTCGGACGCGTCCACCGTCATGAACCCACTCCAGCTCACTCCCTGGAAACACTCCGTGCGCCGCCCTCGGCACACGCCCGGACCACGCGTTCTGTGCGCGGCCCGTACACAACCTGTATGTCATCTTTGTCGGCGCGACGCCCTGTCAGCCCGTCCATACGGGTTCGCCCAGCCCGAGGTGCGAGCGCAGGGTGACCCCCTCGTATTCCGTACGGAACGCGCCACGTTCCTGGAGCAGCGGCACGACCAGGTCCACGAACTCATCCAGTCCGCCCGGGGTGAGATGCGGGACGAGGACGAACCCGTCGGCCGCCTCCTCCCGTACGACCGTGTCGAGCCCGTCGGCGACCGACCGCGGGGTGCCGACGAAGGAGTGCCGGCCGCTCGCCTCGATGACGGTCTGCCGGATCGACAGCCCCTTCGCCCGGGACAGGGCCCGCCACCGCTCGGCCACCTGGACCGGGTCGGCGATCCCGCCCCTCCCCCGCACCACGGCCCTCCCCGGCACCGGGTCGAAGTCGGGCAGCGGACCGTCGGGGTCGTAGGAGGAGAGATCGGTGCCCCAGATCTCCTCCAGCGCGAGGATCGCGTGCTGCGGCGAGACCTGCTGCCGGCGGATCTCGGCGGCCTTCTCCCGCGCCTCGGCGTCGGTGTCGCCAAGCACGACACCCACCCCGGGCATGACCTTCAGGTCCCCGGGCGCCCGCCCGTACTTCGCGAGCCGCCCCTTGAGGTCGGCGTAGAAGGCGCGCCCGGCGTCCAGACTCCCGTACCTCGCGAAGACCACGTCGGCGGCCGACGCGGCGAACTCCCGCCCCTCCCCCGAGTCCCCCGCCTGGATCACCACCGGCTGCCCCTGCGGTGAGCGCGGTACGCCGAACTCGCCCGCGATGTCGAAGTGTTGGCCCCGGTACGCGAAGGGCCGGGACACCCCCTCCGGTGTCCAGGAGTCCCACAACTCCCGTGCCGCCTCGACGAATTCGGCCGCGCGCGGATACCGATCGGCCCGGTCGAGAAAGCCGCCGCGCCGAAAGTTCTCGCCGGTGAGGGCATCAGCCGAGGTCACCACGTTCCAGGCGGCCCGTCCGCCGCTGAGATGGTCCAACGTGCCGAATCTGCGGGCGAGTTCATACGGTTCGCCGAAGGTCGCGTCGACGCTGGCGGCGAGCCCGATCCGCCCGGTGACGGCGGCGAGCGCGTTCAACACGGTGATCGACTCGGGCCGCCCGACCACGTCCAGGTCATAAATCCGATCCTCGTGCTCGCGCGGCCGCAGCCCGTCGGCAAGGAGGAAGAAGTCGAACAGCCCGCGCTCGGCGGTCCGGGCGAGCCGCTCGAAGGACGCGAACCCGATCGGCGACCCGTCCCTCGGATCGGCCCACACGGTGGTTCCGTCGGCCCCCGGGAAGTACGCGGCGAGGTGCATCTGCCGACGCCCCGGCGCCCGTACGGTCATGACGCACCCCTGGCGGCCACGACCGACCCGGCGTACTGGTTGACGGGCCGGGCCAGTCCGAGGTGCTCCCGGAGAGTACGGCCCGGGTAGAAGGTGCGGAACAGGCTCCGGTGCTGGAGCAGCGCCACCGTTCCGTTGACGAGCCGCTCCAGGTCGCGGCGCGGCTCGGCGGGGACGAGATGGAAGCCGTCGACGATGCCGGACATGTGCCAGGCGGTGATCAGCTCGGCGAGGTCGACGGGCCCGCCCCGGTACAGCGGCCCGTGCACGCTCAGCCGGGGACCGCCTCCCCCGTGCCCCGGCGCGGCGGCGTGCTCACCACCCCCAAGGTCGACGACGAGGCTCGCGAGGACCCGCAACCCGTCCGGATCGCGCCCCAAGTCCTTGGCGGCGACACGCAGTTCGTCCCGTACGGCACCCGCCTGGGCGGCGCTCACGGCCCGGACGAGCACCACGTCGGCGTACTGGGCCGCGGTCTGCCGGGCCTGTCCCTCGGTCACGTCGACGACACGGACGGGATGCCCCTGGGGCGGCCGCGGCACAACGGACGGGCCCTTCACGGAGAAGGTGGCGCCCTGGAAGTCGACGTGGTGCAGCTTGTCCCGGTCGATGAAACGGCCGGCCGCCACGTCCCGTATCTCGGCGTTGTCCTCCCAGCTGTCCCACAACCGGGCGGCCACGTCGGCGACTTCACCGGCCTCCCGCCACAGCGCGTCGCCGGGTTCGGCGCGGCGGCGGCCGAAGAGCCGGGCCTCGGCCTCGGTCGCCGACACGTCGAGCTGCCAGCCGGCCCGGCCGCCGCTGACCCAGTCGAGGGTCGCCACCGCCGCTTGGACGTGAAAGGGCTCGGTGTGCGTGGTGGTCACGGTGGGCACAAGACCGATCCGCGAGGTGGCGGGCGCGACCCGCGCGAGCACACCGAGCGCGTCGGGGCCGGGGCGCGCGAAGGAGTCCCCGAGCGTCACGAAGTCGAGCCCGCCACGCTCGGCGAGCCGCGCCGACTCGACGTACAAGTCGGCGTCGAACAATCCCTGTCGGTCGACGGCAGCGGCCAGATGCAGCAGCCCCCGACCGTGCGTTGAGGTCATGGGTAAACCTTTCGTCGGTGCGCTCACAGCACCCGCATGGCAAGGCAGGACTTCAGGCGGCGGTGTCGCGCTCGGCATCCGACCCGGCGCCCGGTCGGGCATCGCGCTCAGCGCTGGACTCGACACCAAGCCCGACACCGCGCTCAACACCGGACCCGACAGCGCGCTCAGCACCACGTCCGACACCGGACTCGGCACCCGGCCCGGTGCCCGATTCGGCGCCCGGCTCGATACCGGACTCGACACCGCGCTCAACACCGGACCCGACAGCGCGCTCACCACCACGTCCGACACCGGACTCGGCACCCGGCCCGTCGCCCGATTCGGCGCCCGGCTCGATACCGGACTCGACACCGCGCTCAGCACTGGACCCGACACCAAGCCCGACACCGCGCTCAACACCAGACCCGGCAACGCGCTCAGCGCCGCGCTCGACACCGGACTCGGCGCCGAGCAAGTGACCGGGCTCGGCACCGCGCTCGCGACAGTCCAGCGCCCGCAGAAAAGACAGCGCGGCGCGCGCCGTCGCGTCGTTCTGGCGGAACGCGGGACCGCCGGTGCGCGGCCGGGTGAACGCCCCGGAGCCCCGCGCCTCGGTGTGCGGCCCGAGCGCGAAACGCCGGGGATGCGGCCGGCCGTCCCGGTCCAGGAGCCGCCCGTCACCGGGGTCCACGGCGAGCAGCCCCTCGGGGGTGACGGCGGCCCCGTCGGCGTACAGCTCGCGCAGCAGGGTGTCGCGGGCGCGCTCCACGGTCGGCTCCGGCAGCCGTGCCTCGACGAGCGCGCGGGCCTCCACCGAGGCACCGGGCACACTCGCACCGCTCGCCCGGAACACCCCGTCCTCTGCGGTGACGATCGTGTCGGCGCCGAGGAAGTTGAGGATGCCGGCCCGGGACAGCGCGAGCATCTGCCGCAGCCGGGGCCCGGGCGGCCCCGAGGCGAGATAGCTGAAGAAGCCGTGCCACCAGGACCCGATGTCCCCGAGCCGCACCAGCTGCCCGTAGACGGAGAGCAGCCCGAGGAAGACAGCCAAGTCGGGGCTGTACGAGGGATTGTGATGCCGGGTCAGATCGTCCCGGATGTACCCCCGCAGCCCCTCCTGGAGCGCTTCGTACGACGGATACCGCACCCCCTCCAGCGGACGGTCGAGGGCGTCGAGGTCGAGCCGGTCGGCCGGGTCGGGCACGGTGGAGGCGACCAGTACCTCCCGCTCCGCCAGGTCCGCGGCGGCGTACTTCTCCTCGAAGTCCGTCCAGGTGCCACTCGTGCGCTCCGGGTGGACGGTGAACAGCCGGTGGTAGTGCGCGAACCCCAACTCCTTCTCCACCAGCGGCCATACGTCCCGCCGGAAGTCGAAGCCGTCCGGACGCGCGAGCAGGGCGTCCACCTCGGCGGGCCCGAAGAACCGCGGCAGCGGCGGCCGTTCACCGGTCCAGTCGTAGCCGATCTTCGAGTGGTACGGCACCCCGCGCCGCGAGCCGACGTACAACACGGGCTCGTGCCCGGACGGCAGATAGGTCAACTCCCCTTCCGCACCGGAAGGATCACCCTCGTACCGCCCGCCGCGCCCCTCCGTGAGCAGCACCATGAGGTCGACGAAGGCCAGCCCGAAGCCGCGCACGAGGACCGGTTCACCGGGCGTGAGCGCGGACAGATCGCTGTCGGCGGTGAAGTCGGGCGGCAGATGGACCAGCCCATGAGCCTGCGCGTACGCGGCCAACTCGCGCTGCTCGTCGTCGAGTTCGGCGTCGAGATGGCCGAGCGTCAGGACGACGAGGTCGGCGAGCAGCGGCCGGGCGTGTCCTTCCAGCCACACCTGCTGACGCCCCTCGCGCGGCCCGCTGACCCGCAGCGCGCGCCCGGCGTGGTGCCGGACGCGGACACCGGGCGGCAGGGCGGCCACGGAATCCTCGTACACCCAGTTCAGATAGGCGCCGAGGCGCTGCCGGTCCGAGAAGACCCGGCCGTCGATGTCCGCCCACTCGTGCAGCGTGGGCCCCGGGCGCACCGGGCCCTTCATGGTCACCGTCTCGTCGGTGAACATGGTGACGTCCTGGGCCTGCGAGTTCATCCACAGCAGCGGGGACTGCTCCTGGCGCCAGATCCGGCCGGCGCCCGGCGGATGGGGGTCGACGAGATGGATGTCGAGGCCCGAATCCCCGTACAGCTCGGGCGCGTTGGCGGCGATCCGCTCCAGAAGACCGGTCCCCCGCGGACCGGCCCCCACGATGACAAGAGTCGGCCTCACCGGGCAACTCCCTCGCTCGAGTACGCGGCCTCGTGCAGCGTCAGCCCGATGACGGCGACGGCGACGGCGGTCAGCCGGAGCGTGAGCCACGGGCCGCGCGGTACGGCGGCGGTCCACTGGCCGTGCCGCCGGCGCCGGACGACGACCGGAAGGGTCTCGTCGCGTGATTGTGCCGCGTCCGCGGGTGGGGCCGACTTGGCCAGAGTGTGTGAGGACATGCGAGGGCTCCGTGACGCGATAGGTCGAACACGGTGATGCCTTCACACAGGTGCGCGCGGCACGGACACGACGCGGAACGTCGTATCTGGCGCGCGTTACGGCCGAGCCCCTCAGCAGAGCCGTTCACCGACTGTACGGCGCCGTTTCCCCTCGCTGTCAAGGCTGTCCGAACTGTGAGCGGTTCGTCTCATGTCGGTTGACGCCGAACCGGATGCCTGTTCCACTTACCCCATGCATCCACAGCAGTGGCTGGTCAAACGCTCCCACATCGACTTTGGTCGAGTGTGGTCCTCCTCCTGTTGAGCTGACCCCCTGCGCGCCCGCTCGTACGGGCGCCTTTTCGCGTTCTCCCGCGCACATCACGCACTTCACGCTTAGCCAGCGCCTTCACACCCGCGCACACCCCTCCCCTCACGCGCCCCTTTCTTCTCCCGTAACCCCTGCCCGACAGCGAACTCACGAAGGTCACAGATCTGACCCAGTTGTGCGGCCTGAACGTGGCGCCCGGCGCCGGGACGACCTTCGAGGCGGCGGACGTACAACGTGTTTCTGAAGGACTGATCATGCGTCAGATCCACCTCGGAGGCGACCGGGCCTCCGTCGACCGCGTCTGAGGCTCCGTCAGGAATGCGGGCAGGACGCCCATTCACCCATACGTCCCAACGCTCACCCATACGCCACGAAGAATCATATTTCACTCTCAGTCAGCAGCCGCACACAGCAAGACCCTTGCGGCGCGGGGGCTCTCGACGAAATGGTTGTGCACCAGTACCGTCACGAAACCCCCGCGCGGCGTCTATTCACTTGGCGCGCCATCCGCATCATGGATGACGATAGGGATGCGGAAAGCAAGAAGGACCGCTGTGAGAGGAGGCGTCCATGGGATCGGTACGCAAGGCAAGCGCCTGGCTTGGCCTCGTCGACGACAACGATGACGAGCGTTACTACAACGACGACGACTACTCCGAGGGAACCGAGCAGCCCGGGGATGCCTGGGTCACGGACCCCCGGGTCAAGGTCGCCGGCGAGGTGGCCGAGGAGAAGGGCCGTCGGATCGGCACGGTCACCCCGGACAGCTTCCGGGACGCCCGCGCCATCGGCGAGCTCTTCCGGGACGGCGTCCCGGTCATCATGAACCTCACGGCCATGGAGCCCGCCGACGCCAAGCGCGTCGTCGACTTCGCGGCAGGCCTCATCTTCGGTCTGCGCGGCTCGATCGAGCGGGTGTCCAACCGCGTGTTCCTGCTGACCCCTTCCGACACGGAGATCGTCAGCGGAGAGGCCCAGCCGCACCGGGCGGACGGTTTCTTCAACCAGAGCTGAGGCAAGGCAGCTCACCGGCCGCGCCGGCCGCTGTTCAGGTCAGCGGAAGGCGTCAAGTCCGGTGAGCGCCTTGCCCAGCACCAGCTGGTGCATCTCGACGGTGCCTTCGTACGTGAGCACCGACTCGAGGTTCGTCGCGTGCCGCATCACGGGGTATTCGAGCGAGATCCCGTTGGCGCCGAGGATCGTCCGGGCCGTACGACAGATGTCGATGGCCTCGCGTACGTTGTTCAACTTGCCGAAGCTGACCTGCTCGGGACGCAGGCGGCCGGCGTCCATGCGCCGCCCCAGATGGTGGGCGAGCAGAATCCCCTTGTGCAGCTCGACCGCCATGTCGGCGAGTTTGGCCTGGGTGAGTTGGAACCCCCCGATGGGACGCCCGAACTGCTCGCGCGTCTTCGCGTACTCGACGGCGGCCTCGAAGCAGGACCGGGCCGCGCCCATGGCGCCCCAGACGATCCCGTACCGGGCATGGGAGAGACAGCTGAGGGGCCCGCGCAGCCCGCTGGCACCGGGCAGCACGGCATCACCGGGCAACCGCACCTCATCCATCACCAGCTCACTGGTGACGGAGGCACGCAGGGACCACTTGTGCTTGATCTCGGGCGCGGAGAAGCCGGGGCTGTCGGTGGGCACGACGAACCCCCGGATCCCGTCATCGGTCTGCGCCCACACGACAGCGACACCGGCGACGGACCCGTTGGTGATCCACATCTTCCGCCCGCTGAGCACCCAGCCGCCGCCCAGGCCATCGCGCTTGGCGTAGGTACGCATACCGGCGGGGTCGGACCCGTGGTCGGGCTCGGTGAGCCCGAAGCAGCCGATGACGTCGCCGGAGGCCATCCGGGGCAGCCAGGTCTGCTTCTGCTCCTCACTCCCGAAGGCGTGGATGGCGTACATGGCGAGGGACCCCTGCACGGAGACAAGGGACCGGATTCCGGAGTCGGCGGCCTCCAGCTCCAGACAGGCAAGCCCGTACTGCACGGCGGAAGCCCCGGCGCACCCATACCCGTCGAGCGACATCCCAAGGGCACCGATACCCCCAAGCTCCCGAGCAAGCCCTCTGATATCCGGCAGCTCCCCGTCCTCGAACCACCCCCCGACATACGGCAGCACCCGATCCGCAGCCCAGGCCCGCACGGTGTCCCGGATCGCCAGATCCTCCGCGTCGAGCGTGTCGTCGAGCCCGAGCAGGTCGGCGGGATCAAAAGGGGGCAGCTTCGCAAACCCAGCCACAGAGAAGCCTCCGATAACTTTAACTAGCATCGCTAGTTACAACACCCCGACGCTACGACGAAGCATGCCGCACGTCCACGGCTGAGCACGAGATCGATCGCCGCCTACGGCCTTTCCCACCCGCCCGCCCGTGCGGGCCTGTCCATTTGCGGACGTCTCCTGTGGCGGCTGACGTTCGTCGGCGGCTGCGGGTCAGGACCTTTCCCGCCCGCCCACCCGTACGGGTGGGTTCAATCGCGGGCGTCTCCTGTGGGGGCTGGCGTCCGTAGGCGGCTGCAAGTCAGCGTCAGAACTTCTCCCACCGACCCGCCCGTGCGGGCCGACTGACATGCAGGCCTCTCACCCGACAAGGTGTGAGCAATGCCAGCAGCGGCCCGCCGAACCACCCGCAGCCGCCAACGCTCCCCCACGCCCCACGGCAGAGGTCCACGCTGCGACCCACCCGCACGGGCGGGAAAGGTCCCTGGCCCGCAGCCGCCGACGAACGCCAGCCGCCACAGGAGACGCCCGCGATCGAACCGACCCGCACGGGTGGGCGGGTGGGAAAGGTATTGACCCGCAGCCGCCGGCAGACACCCGCCCCCACAGGAGACGCCCACGTCTCGATCAAGCCGCACGGGCGGGCGGGTGGGCGAACCCCCCGTTCACACCGACACGCGGCTCCCCGCAACCTCCCGAGGCCCAGGCACCGCAGCCAGCCCACCAGCCCCGCCACACTGCATGACCCGCGGCAACCGCAACGCCATCACCGCCCCCAGCACCAACAACCCCGCACTCACCAGCAACGTCACATGCAGCCCGTGCACAAACGCATCCCGAGCCGCCGAACGAAGCGCCGCCCCAGGCGACCCCCCGAGCCGCCCGGCAACCTCGTACGCCTCGCCCAGCGAATGCCCCGCCGCAGCCGACGCCGACGCAGGCACCCCGGGCACCGACCCCACTCCCGGTGCATAAGCCGCGTTCATCACACTTCCCAGGAGCGCGATCCCGATCCCCGCGCCCAGCTGGTACGACGTCTCGCCGATCGCCGCAGCCCCACCCGCCTGCTCCGCCGGAGCCTCGGCCAGCATCGACTCGTACGCCCCGAAAAGTGTCGTCTCCAGGCCGAAGCCCAGCAGCACGAACCCGGACAGCAACAGCCCCGGGTTGTCCCGCCCGCCCATCGCCATCAGCAGCACGACCGCCCCCGCCGTGAGGCAGAACCCGGCGCACACCATCGTCCGCGGCCCGAACCGCCGCAGCAGCCGCGCCCCCGCCAGCCCGGCCGCCATCGCCGCCAGCGTCAGCGGCAGCAGCCGTAGCCCGGTCTCCAGGGGCGAGAGCTTCAGCACAAGCTGCAAATACTGCGCCGCGATCAGCTCGAGCCCGACCAGCGCGAGCATCGCCAGCACGATGCACCCGACGGACGTACTGAACGCGGGCCGGGCGAACATCCGCAGGTCCACCAGCGGATGCTTGCGCCGCCGCTGCCGCCGTACGAAAACAACCAGCATCACCGCACCCGCCACCAGCGGCGCGATCGTCAAAAAACTCCCCGCGCCCTCCCCGCCACCCAGCCGCTTCACGCCCAGCACGACCCCGAACAGCCCGCCCGCCGCCGTCAGCGCGCCGACCACGTCCCACGGACCGGTGTCCTGCCCGCCGCGCGACTCGGGCAGCAGCAGCCGGCCGACCGGAAGGCTGACCAGCATCAGGGGGATGTTGACGAGGAAGACCGAGCCCCACCAGAAGTGCTCCAGCAGGAAGCCGCCGAGCAGCGGCCCGACCGCCGCGCCCACCGCCGCCACCGCGCTCCACACGCCGATCGCCAGCGCCCGCTCGTGCCGGTCGGGGAAGACCTGCCGCAGGATCGAGAGCGTCGCGGGCATGATCATCGCGCCGCCGACCCCCAGCAGCGCCCGCGCCAGGATCAGCACCTGAGCACTGTCGGCGAGGGCGGCAAGACCGGAGGCGACGCCGAACAGCGCGTACCCGAGAAGCAGGATCCGCCGTCGGCCGACGCGGTCGCCCAGCGTGCCGAACAGGATCAGCAGCGAGGCGCAGACCAGCGGATAGATGTCGACGATCCAGAGCAGCTCGATCGCGCCGGGCCGGAGGTCCTCGCTGACGGCGGGTACCGCCACGTGCAGCACGGTCGCGTCGACCGCGACGAGCAGCAGACTGGTGCAGAGGACGAGAAGGACGACCCAGCGGTTGGCTCCGGCACCGGCCCCGGCCGCCCGGCGGCGCAGCGCAACGGCAGCCCTGGTCGTCCCGGACATGTACGTACCTCCAAGGTTCCCTCGCGTTCGGCGGTCCGCGGGGTGGGGACTCCCCGGGGCTCCGGCTGAGGAGGAGCGGTGTCCTCAGTCCGCGCGGCGAATAGCGAGTGGTCCGACAGCGTACGCGAGTTCGCAGCGGCGAAAAGTGTCGGACCTCTCACCCACCCACGGAACCCGTGTGGTGTACACCACGCACCCGGCGGGCCGCCCACCTCCCCGTCCGCCCCTGTTCGATACGCCGTCGATAATCGACCGGTGACCGACCTCGGAACCCGCCCGCCCCCCGCGCTCCCGGCGCTTCCCACGCTCCGCCGAGCGGCGCCCGCCCTCCTCGGGTACGCGGCCGTCCGTCTGCTGGGCCTGGTGGCGCTGGCCGTGTGGAGCGCGGCGCGGGACAAGAGCGCGTACAAGCTGCTGACCGCCCGTTGGGACTCGGTCTGGTACACCCGGGTCGCCGAACTCGGCTACGGCTATGAGGTGCGTCTCCCCAACGGCGATGTGCACTCGAATCTCGCCTTCTTCCCACTGCTGCCCTGGCTGGAGCGGCTCCTGGCTTCGGCTACCCCGATGTCGTACGCCGACGCGGGCTTCGCGGTGAGTGTCGTCGCCTCGCTGGCGGCCGCGTGGGGGGTGTTCGCGGTCGCGGATCACGTCTACGGCCGCCGGGCCGGCGTCTGCGCGGTGCTGCTGTGGGCGGTGCTGCCGGTCGGGATCGTCCAGTCGATGGCGTACAGCGAGTCACTGTTCACGGCGCTGGCCGCCTGGTCCCTGTACGCGGTCCTCACCGGCCGCTGGCTGACGGCGGGCACCCTGGCCCTGCTGGCGGGCCTGACCCGCCCGGTGGGCCTCGCGGTGGTGGCGGCCGTGTGGGCGGCGGCCATCGCCTCGTCCGTACGAGACCGAGGCGTCTCGTACGTACAGGACCGGAGCACGCCCGCCACCCCGCACGGCGCGCCCACCTGGCGACGCGCCCTCGCCATGCTCATCGCGCCGCTCGGCGCCGCCGGGTACGTCCTGTGGGTCGGCCACCGCACCGGCAAGGGCCCCCTGGGCTATCTGGACGTCCAGGCCGGCTGGCGCAACGGTTTCGACGGCGGCGCCGCCTTCGCCAGCTTCGTCGCCGACAAGTTCACGTCGTTCCCGTCGGCACTGGCCGGGATCGGACTGATCGTCGGCGTGGGCCTGCTGATCTGGCTGTACGTGGTCTGCGTGCGGCAGCGCCAGCCGCTGCCGCTGCTGGTGTACGCGGGTGTCGTCACCCTGCTGGCCCTGTGCGCGTCGAGCTACTTCGGCTCGAAACCACGCCTGTTGCTGCCCGCCTTCCCCCTCCTGCTGCCGCTCGCCCTGGCCCTGGCCCGGCTGCGTACGTCCAGGTCGGCGCTGGTGACGGGCGCGGTCGCGGTGGCCTCGGCGGTGTACGGGGCGTTCTGGCTGAACGGCTCAGGACCGCCCTGACCGCCGGGCGAATTCCGGACGACCGTACGGTGAACCAATTCGAAAGAGCCATTAAACAAGCTCGCCGCATGATCAATGGAAATGAAGGGAAGGTGCGCTCCTCAATAGGGATTCTGCGGAATTAAACATCATCCTGAGAGGAATCCCACATCACATCGTCATTACAAAGCCGCAGATTGGGCGGAGAACTGCGCTCACTCGCTGTAACGTCGATTGAGTGAGTACCGAAGGAAACCTCGCCCGTCTGGACCGGGTGTTCGCGAGGCTGGACCGGGAACCGGAACGGCCGACCCACATCGATGTGCCGAAGATGAGCAGGCACAGGATCGCGCTCCTTGTCGCGACCCTGGCCTTCTACCTCGCCACCGTGTGGGCCGTAGTGATCACCTCATGGCTGGTCCGGCTCGACTGGCAGGTCATGTTCTTCCGGCCTTACCAGCAGTGGCCGGAGATCCACGCGTTCCTCGACTACTACGTGGTGCTCGGCCAGCGCGGCCCCACCGCCGTGATGATCTCGGCGTGGCTGGGCTGGCGCGCCTGGCGTCAGCACACTCTGCGCCCACTGCTCGTGTTCGGTGTCGCGCTGCTGCTGCTCAATGTCACCGTGGGTGCCGCCAAGATCGGCATGGGCCGGCTCGGACCGCACTACGCGACCACCATCGGCTCGAACGAAATGGGCATGGGCGGGGATATATTCCCCAGCGGTCACACCGCGAACGCCGTGGTGACCTGGGGGATCCTGGCCTATCTGGCCACCGGCCCGCTGGCCAGGCGCTGGCTGTCCGCCGGTTCGGCGCTGATGTCCCTCGGCGTCGGCCTCACCACGGTCTATCTCGGTACGCACTGGCTGAGCGATGTCGTCCTGGGCTGGGTCGCGGGTCTGCTGGTCCTGCTCGCGCTGCCGTGGTTCGAGCCGCTGATCCCCCGTACGGAGACCTGGATCCTGTCGCTGCGCGACCGCTGGCGTGCCCGTGGCAAGGGCACCAGCACGGCGCCCGTACCGGCCCGGGTGGGCACTCCCGCGCTGCTGGGGCCGCACGCGACCGCCGAGGAAGAGGCCACGGCCCGCGAGAACACCACCCCGGCGGCCCGCTCGTCCCGGACGCCCACCCATCCGGCCCATCCGCACGCGGCCCGTTCGGAGCGCACCCCGATCACACCGACCGGCAGCCGCCGTCCGCCGCACGCGGACCGCGCCCCGCGC